>JAQWAN010000279.1 GCA_028707655.1 Bacteroidaceae bacterium | reverse complement strand
GGGACAGCACCATGCTCAATGGTATAGTTATAGACTAGTTTATCAATCTCTTCTGTTGACATACCCGCATGAATCTTCTCTGCAACTAAATCGAGAATGCCCGTGTTAATTACGCCACTAATGCGGATACCTTCTATCTGTTCCGGTGTTTTAATCAGGCTTTTAGTAGGGACTAAGCATCCCTTATTTTGATAAAACATCACTTTCTTGTCTAACTCGGTAACAGGAGCACCACTCGTTAGTTTCCAATTATTACGTTTTCTTTTCATCTTTTTTAAATTTATAGAGATGCAAATGTACAGAAAACACTCCTATTATATTATTAATTAGGGATTGTTTAACATAAAATGAAAGAAAATCATTTAACTTTGTACAAAACATAGGTTATGCAAAAAAAAAGATATTTACTCCTACTACCATTGTTACTACTTTCATTTACTGAAGGAGTAGCACAAAATCTGTTTTTTAATTCCACCTCCTCTTCTAAAAAGTCGCCTAACCTTGCACTCTCTTTTCGCAAGACATCGGCAAAGACACAAAAGAAGAACACCTACCTAACAGTAGGTCTGATTAGTAGAACCGATCAACTAAATGGCCTAGGGCTTAATCTAGTCTCCACCATCACCCAATCGAAATTCAATGGTATACAAATAAGTGGATTAGCCAATATTAATGGAGAAACAGCTAGTGGTATACAGATAGCCGGACTCTGTAACATTAATAGGAGTGCACATAATGGCCTATCTATTAGCCTATTGAACCTATCAAGCTGCCATATGGCTGGCATTTCTTTAGGAGGATTAGCCAATATCTACCAAGGGAATGCCTGCGGCATACAGGTAGCCGGACTTTTAAATCTAACACAAGACAAATCGAGAGGCATCTCTATAGCTGGACTAGCCAATGTAACTAAGGGAAGCACTATGGGTCTCTCCCTTGCCGGGTTATTGAACATGACCGCTAAGGATATGCTAGGCATTCAATTATCGCCACTAGCTAACCTCACAGGAGATAAACTTAAGGGCGTACAACTTGCGGCATTAGGCAATGCTGCCAAAAACAATAAAGGGGTGCAGATAGCTGCATGCAACTTCGCTTTAGAGTCTAGCGGCCTACAAGTAGGACTGTACAATGCCTCTATGAAATCTAGTGGCCTACAAGTGGGACTTTTTAATCATTCAGAGGATAGTTGTGCTGTACAATTTGGACTGATTAATTTAAAGCCAAAAACAAAAATTCAGCTCCTGTTAGCTAGCGGTAGCTTCACAACCTTTCAGATAGGAGCACGTTTTCTAAATAGACACTCTTATACACTAATGAGTGCAGGCTATCAATATTTCTCTCCAAGCAGTAAGCCCTCTTTAGCCTTCACTTATAGAGCAGGTCTACATACAACACTACTCCCTCGTTTACAACTGAGTAGCGATTTAGGTTTTTCGCATATAGAGACTTTCCATAATCATACCACCAGCATTCCTGCTCAATTATACGCCTTGCAAGGGCGATTATCGGCAGAGTTTCAACTAACTCCAAAGACCACTGTTTTTGTAACTGGAGGTTATTCCACTACACAAACGTATAAGCACAACAACAACTACGAAAAAGGATTCTTCTTTGAGGCAGGTTTTTATTTCTTCTAAGAGATACTAAGAGATACCCCTTAAAATTCAACGGTTACGCCAATGGTTGGAATCATTGAGCCCGCATCCTCTTCTAGGTATTTCATCTCATACATCTGTGCAGCGATGGGTGCTTGTGGGTTAGCAACCACTCCAGTACTAATAGGCACTTGTGGTTGACTATATTTATTCTTAAATAGATTTTGAATATCGAGATAGAAACCAACCATATACTTTTTCCAATAATAACTCTTATCCAGTCTAAGGTCTAGTTGATTGTAGATATCTCTACGACTTGTATTAAAGGCACTGTAATCAAAATAGGGCTGTTGGTTGGTGTTCCACGCAAGCACAAGCGATGATTTCTCTAAATCGTAAGGCGTATAGGGAGAAGCACCTATGCACTGCCATTTAGCACCGATACTCCAGTTGCGAGCCATATAATAAGTAGCGTTTGCATGTAGCAAAAACTGATTATCCCAGCTTGAGGGTATATATGGAGCTGACTCATTAAGGCGAAACTCACTCTTATAAAGCGTTAACGATGCCGTCATATTCATTTTCTGCGGTATAATATATTTTGCCATCAGCTCCACCCCATAAGTCCTACCCATTGCGGTAGAAAGCAGCTGTTCATTACCCACAATACCATATTGATCGCCTAAACAGTTCAGAGGAATCTGGTCTTTAACGGTATAGAGAGCTTTACTATATCGTTTATGAAAGATTTCTCCCTTTAGCTCCAACCCCTTATCCGTATGATAAGAGAGTCCACCTGCCACCTGCATCACTCGCATCTGTTGTAAATCTTTATTGAGGTGTACACCCGCATTATCTTTAAAGCCTAATGCCGTGGCAGGAGGTCGTTGATTATAGATGCC
>JAQWAN010000050.1 GCA_028707655.1 Bacteroidaceae bacterium | reverse complement strand
TAAAACAGCTGAAGAATTTGCGCAACGATTAGCCGATGAACACTATTTCGATAAAGTAGTGATTGTAGATTCTCTTTCTCACGACCCGAAAAAGGGGATGGACAATAGCTTAACATTGGGGGAGGTGAATGATCTTGCTCAGTCGTTAGATGTTGATGTTATCTATACCATTGATAAACAGCAAACTTTTTTTCAAGAAGGTTTGTATTATGAAGAGGGTAACGATTTTCTTACCGTTGCCACTATTGCCAAATTTGCCACCAAAGTATCTGTTTATTTGCCGAATCGTATTATTGCTGTTGGCTCTTTTATTGCAGCAGACAGTGTACTCCTTAGAGTAGAAGATTGGAAATTCAATCCACAGGTGGAGGAGGAGATGGCTACGTTGGCTGGTAACTTCCCGTTAGACTATTTGATACCTACTTGGCAAACCCGTTACCGGATTTTTTATGCTGCTGGTTCTATACCCATGAAAGACGCCGCTTTTTATGCACTTACTGGCGATTGGGAGGAGGCGTATAAACGCTGGAAGAGTATCTATGCAGTAAATACAAAAGATAAAATACGTATCTATAGTAGTTATAATATTGCCATCTATTTCGAAGTAACCGGAGATATAGAGAAAGCAATAGAGTGGGCTACCGTTTGTAAGAACATCTTGGAGAAAAACCCCAAATGGCTTTCTTCTGAGAAATATACGAGAGTTGTGTTATATATTGCTCAATTAGAGGATAGAAAGAAGGAACTACTACTGCTTGAACGGCAATTATTATAGTTCAACGCTATTTTTTAGCGCTTTTATCAGCGGTATGAACATTTTTTTGTACATTTGAAACCTATTAAACTATTGTGTATGGCAGCTGTTACTATAAAATTAAAGACACTTACTTGCATTGAGCAAATCATCGCCAATGCGTTAAGTAATTACAAAGAGGAGACCGATTTTAAATTAGTCACTGATATTCAGTTATTAGTTCTACCCGAAACAGGCGAATTGATAGTCTTTGATGATGATGATGTAAAATTAGCTGATGGCGTTGTAGAGGAATGGACCACTTTGAACACCGATTTTTCTACTGTTGTTCGTTCACAGCTTACTGTGGCACTTACGCAAATGAAAGAGAATGGTCAGTTTAAAGACATTCATCTTTTTAAACCCTATTCTTTTATTTTAATTGACGAGGACCATGAAGCACTAGACGATTTGTTACTAGTAGACGATGATACGGTTGTATTAAATGAAGAGTTGTTAGAGGGATTAGATGAGGAATTAAATGCATTTCTGGCCCACTTATTATCCGATTAAATTTATTCTGTTTATCCTAATAGATAAAGCTGCCTACTAGTATGATGGGTGGCTTTTTTTTGGCTTGGATTTTATAAATAGTTCTCAAATAGCATAAAAAATGTTATATACCTTCCTTTTTAATGGGGAAGGCATTGTTTTAAATGCTATATTTACATAGCGATTTAATAGAGCTAACCTTTCCCTTAAAACCCACTTTTATAACCTTATATAATCTAATCATGAAAAGAAATTTTTGTTCCTTATTTATTTTAAGTGTATTGGTAAGTTTGTTTAGCTGTCAGCAAAAAAAAGACAAGCTCTACAATGAAGGAGTAAATATTATTCCTGTTCCAGCTCATATGGAGTTATCTAAAGGCTCCTTTAAGTTAACCCCCGATTTCTCGATTGTAGCCACCGACTCATCTTCTAAAAAAGTAGCGTTGTTCTTTGCTAGTAAGATCCAAAAATCAACAGGTTATACGGTACCTGTTGCAGACAAATTATCTAAAGGAGCATTGGAGTTGCTGCTTGTAAAGCCCAATTCTTCTATGGGCGAAGAGGCTTATACGCTTTCTGTTAAAAAAGAGGGTGTAAAAATTGTAGCTGCTACTGCCAAAGGTTTATTCTATGGTATGCAATCGTTTATGCAACTGCTACCAGCAGAGATAGAAAGTCCTGTACAGGTTGCAGATATTCCTTGGAAAGCACCTTGTGTGCTGGTAAAAGATGCGCCACGTTTTGCTTATCGTGGAGTAATGTTAGACCCTTGTAGACATTTTATGAGTGTTGCGGATATTAAGAAACAATTAGATGTTATGGCTATGTTCAAGTTAAATGTTTTTCACTGGCATTTAACCGAAGACCAAGCATGGCGTATAGAGATTAAGAAATATCCTAAACTAACGGAGGTTGGTTCAACACGTGTAGAAAACGATGGTACCGTGTTAAGTGGATTCTATACCCAAGAGCAGATTAAAGATGTTGTGGCATATGCTGCAGCACGTCAGATAACCGTTGTTCCAGAGTTAGAGATGCCTGGACATGAGTTAGCTGCTATTGCCGCTTATCCTTGGCTTTCTTGTAACAATGAAGTAACCACCCCTCGTACAGTTTGGGGCGTAGAAGATGTAGTGATGTGTCCCGGAAAAGAATCTACTTTTACCTTTCTAGAGAATGTTATCAAAGAGATGATTCCACTTTTCCCTGGCACCTATTTCCACATTGGTGGCGATGAGTGTCCTAAGAAGAGTTGGAAAAACTGTCCACTTTGTCAGCGACGTATTCGTCAAGAAAAATTGAAAGGTAACAAAGAGCATACAGCCGAGGAGCGTTTGCAAAGCTATGTTATTTGCAGAATAGAGAAAGTTTTAAATAGCTACGGCAAGAAATTGATTGGTTGGGATGAAATTTTAGAGGGTGGAATAGCACCCTCTGCAACCATCATGTCATGGCGTGGCGAAGCAGGAGGAATAAAATCGGCTTTGATGGAACACGATGTAGTGATGACTCCTGGTTCGGGTGGTTTATATGTAGACCATTATCAAGGAGATCCTAAAGTTGAGCCTGTAGCTATTGGTGGTTATGCGCCACTTGCTAAAACCTATAGCTACAATCCTGTACCCGACACTTTGGTTGCGATGAAGAAGGAGCAATTTATTAAGGGTGTACAGTGTAATGTTTGGTCTGAATATATGTATACCAACGATTTACGCGAATATCGTCTTTACCCTCGCGCTTTAGCGGTGGCAGAGGTAGGTTGGTCGCCATTAGACAAAAAAGACTTTAAGGATTTCTGTAGACGTTTAGAAAATGCTTATGTACGTTTAGACCTTCATCAGATTAATGCGCATGTGCCATTACCTGAGCAGGAAAATGGTTCTTGCAATTTTGTTGCGTTTACCGATACTGCGAAGCTTACTTTCAAGACAAGTCGCCCTGTAAAGATGTATTATACTACAGATGGTAGTGAACCCACATTAGCTGCTACACCATATACTACTCCTTTATTGTTTACAGCCAACACAACCCTTAAGATTCGTACCATCCTTTTGTCTGGTAAGATGAGTAAGGTGCGTACCATTAAGGTAGAAAAACAAGCTTTAGCACCAGCAGCTACTGTTGCAGCAAAAAACAAAGGCTTAAAAGTGGAATGGACAAAAGGGGAATACTTTACCACCGACCAGTTGAGTGCTGCTACACAATGGACAAAAACAACCATTAAGGATCTAAACGAATTGTTGAAAATAGTTCCTGTACCTCGTAATATGCGAAACGTGAATTTCTACTCGGCAGTAGCTGAGGGATACATTGCTATTCCTGCAGATGGGGTGTACTATTTCAGCTCCGATTTAGCACAAGTTTGGCTAGATGGTAAATTGCTTATCGATAATAATGGGGAGGTAAAACGACATTCTCGCCACGATAAATCGGTGGCTTTAGCTAAAGGTAATCATGCGTTCAAGGTTATTTTCTTAGGACATGTACAGGGAGGATGGCCTACCTATTGGAGCCACAATGTACCAGTTCGTCTTCGTGCTGCTGAGGATACAGTGTTTACACCTGTTGCAGCTAGTCAGTTGTTCTATTAAAGAGCTATTTAAAACTAAAAAAAACTCCAGTTAGATGCTTTTCTAACTGGAGTTTTTTTATCTGGTAGTCGTGACTACCCACCTTGTTCACCGTGACTACCCAATTGGTTCACCGTGACTACCTACCTTGTTCACCGCGACTACCCGGTTAATAAACAGCTATTCTTAAGGGTAGGTGATAGTCCTATTTTGTAAAACAGTAGGGCTAAGTACGCTTTGTTTATTGTGATGGCGTAAGAAATCTATTGTTTTCTCTTACTTAATATAAAGTAAGTCTACAAAAAGTAGATATATGTATAAACAATAAGGGTCTAAATACTGTTATACTAGTAATACGACTTATAGTGTTCATAGAGATAGGTAGACAAGATTTATGTGTGTTTCTTGTCATTAAGAGAATAGGTGCTTGGGGAAGAACCTATTCTCTTTTATTTTTTCTTTTTGGGATTAGCAGGAAACCAGCCCTTTTCTACCCGTTCTTTCTGTTCAAAAAGCTCCTTAATGGTCCATAGGGAGGAAAATCCAAAAACCCCTAATAGTGAGGAGATAAGCACATCTGCTATACATACTGCAATGGCAGTACTTATTAATCCTACCACTAGAAAAATCCACCAACATTTAGTGCCCCAATAATATTCAGCTTTTACAACAATAGGGTGAAAAAGTCCGATGATTAAAAAGGTGGCTATACCCACAACGAGTCCTTCAAAATGAAGATTACTGATAAAGTCCATATTTTTATGTTTTTAAGTGAGTGGTTTTTAAACAGGGAACGGGAGTTATGATATTAGGCTTTGTTTAAAGAAGCAATGGTTTCTTGCAGCGAAGTAATTTTACTCTCTGCGTCGGCTTGTTTTTGTTGCTCCATGGCTACTACTGCAGCTGGTGCATTGTTTACAAAGCGTTCGTTGCTTAGTTTTTTCTTCACCGAAAGCAAGAAACCTTTTAGGTAGTTAACCTCTTCTTCTAGTTTCTTAATCTCTGCATCTACATCAATCAAGTCTCCAAGTGGAACAGCATATTCGGTAGTACCTACCATAAACGATGCAGCTGTCTCATCTTTGTTCTCCACGCTAGCAATACTGCTTAAGTTACATATTTTGCTGATAACACAGTCAAAAGATGGAAGTTCATTCTTACCTATTAGTTTGAGTGTTAAGCTCTCTTTTTGCGCAATGTTTTTCTGTAAGCGAACGGCACGTACACCACTAACAATTTGCTTAACGGTCTCAAAGTTCTGGAGCAGGGTTTGGTCTATCTGTGTGCTGTCTACCACGCTAACGAGTTGTGTCATCAAGCTCTCTCCCTCTTTTCGCTCTTGTGTATGTTGCCATAGCTCTTCGGTGATAAAGGGCATAAATGGATGAAGAATCTTCATCAACTCTTCAAAGAAAGCTATGGTAGCCTGATAGGTTACAGCGTCGATAGGTTTTTCGTAGGCTGGTTTAATCAGCTCAAGATACCATGAAGAGAACTCATCCCAGAATAGTTTATAGGCTATCATTAAGGCCTCGCTGATACGATATTGACTGAATTGCTCATCAATCTCGAGACTCGTTTTATGCAGGGTAGCGGTGAACCATTCAATTGCAATCTTAGAGGAGGTAGGTTGTGCGAGTATTTGGTCCACTTCCCATCCCTGTACAAGTCGGTAGGCGTTCCATATCTTATTGTTGAAGTTACGTCCCTGTTCACAAAGAGCAACATCAAACAAGATGTCGTTACCTGCTGGAGCCGCTAACATCATTCCCATACGTACACCATCTGCACCATATTGTTCAATAAGTTCAATTGGGTCGGGCGAGTTACCAAGCGATTTAGACATTTTTCTACCCTGTTTATCGCGCACGATACCGGTGAAGTAGACATTCTTGAAAGGCATCTCTCCCTTATACTCATAACCCGCCATAATCATACGTGCCACCCAGAAGAATATAATATCTGGACCAGTCACCAAGTCGCTTGTTGGGTAGTAGTAGTTAATCTCTTCGTTGTCTGGGTTGTTGATACCATCAAACAGAGAGATAGGCCATAACCAAGAGGAGAACCAAGTATCCATACAGTCTTCATCTTGACGAAGATCGGCTATGGTTAGGGTAGTATCACCCGTTTTCTCTTTGGCTAGTTGTAGTGCCTCCTCAGCTGTTTCTGCCACAACAAAGCCACCTTGTGGTAACAAATAGGCTGGGATACGATGTCCCCACCAGAGTTGACGACTCACACACCAATCTTTGATGTTTTCTAACCAGTGGCGATAGGTGTTTTTATATTTTGCAGGATGAAACTGAATGGTATCGTCCATTACTGGGTCTAAAGCAATCTTAGCTAAGTGCTCCATCTTTAGGAACCATTGCATCGATAGTTTAGGCTCAATAGCTACGTCTGTACGCTCTGAGAAACCTACTTTATTGGTGTAGGCCTCTATCTTCTCCATCAAACCAGCTGCCTCTAGGTCTTTTACAATCTGTTTACGCACCTCAAAACGGTCCATACCAACGTACATACCTGCAGCTTCGCTAAGCGTTCCGTTGTCATTGAAAATATCAATAGAGGGTAGGTTATATTTCTCTCCTAGCATATAATCGTTTACATCGTGCGCTGGTGTCACTTTTAAGCAACCAGTTCCAAACTCGATGTCTACATAATCATCTTCTATCACTGGAATAACACGGCCTACTAAGGGTACAATTACTTTTTTACCCTTTAGGTGTGCATTCTTGGGGTCATTAGGATTGATACACATGGCGGTATCTCCCATAATGGTTTCTGGACGGGTAGTGGCTACTATGGCATAACCATCTTCGTTTTCAATCTTATAACGTAGGTAGAAGAGTTGACTATGCTCCTCTTTGAACACCACCTCTTCATCGCTTAAAGCGGTAAGAGCTTTGGGGTCCCAGTTAACCATACGAACACCACGATAGATAAGTCCTTTGTTGTAGAGATCGATAAATGTTTTATTCACGCTCTTGCTGCGCACCTCATCCATTGTAAAGGCGGTGCGGTCCCAATCGCAGGATGCACCCAACTTACGTAGTTGTTTAAGGATGATACCTCCGTGCTCATCGGTCCATTCCCAGGCGTGTTTTAAAAACTCGTCGCGTGTAAGGTCACTTTTTTTAATGCCTTGTGTAGCCAAACGGTTTACCACCTTGGCTTCTGTTGCTATAGATGCGTGGTCAGTACCAGGTACCCAACAGGCATTTTTGCCTTTCATGCGGGCACGACGAACAAGAATATCTTGTATGGTATTGTTTAGCATGTGACCCATGTGAAGTACGCCTGTTACATTTGGAGGAGGAATGACCACAGTATATGGTTCGCGGCTATCCGGTTTTGAACTAAATAATTTGTTGTCTAACCAATATTGGTACCATTTGGCTTCTACATCTGATGGGTTGTATTTACTTGCTAATTCCATTATTTTATATCGTTATTGTTTTATGCGTATAATGGTGGCAAATTTAGTGAAATACAATGATATTAGGGGTATACTTTCTTCATTTTTCACGTTATTTTATGCTGCGTAGCAGTGCTTTGCTATACAGCACGAGATTTCTAACAGATATAGGCCTTTGTGTAAAATTTATTTGTAATTTCGCTAGCGAAAAAGAAAAAATATGAAATTTAAGTTCGCCGTACTACGTAGAAGTCTTCTGTTGGTACTGCTCACGGCCGTTGTAGTAGTACAAATGATTCCGTCGTGGGGAGTGGTTTATACCGAGGCGATATATCCTGTTATTGCGACCAACTTGATTGCTTTTTCTAACCTCTTTCCATTTGCTCTTGGCGATTTGCTTGTTTTTTTGAGTGTTGTGGCGTTGTTTACTTTTCCCTTTTATGCCCGTAAAAAACAGCACTCGCTAAAGTATATTGTTGGGCGGGAGGTAGAACTATTGCTACTGCTGTATGTCTGGCTATATATGGCATGGGGACTAAATTATTCGCAACCACACTTCTATAAACGTACGCAAATGCCGGTGGTGCAGTGCGATTCTGTGGCTTTTAATTTGTTTGCTCACACCTATATACAACGTTTAAACGCGGCCTATAGAGCTCTCCAAAACTCGAATGAGGATGATACTAATACGTTGTCTACGGAGCAGAACGCAGTAGCTAAAGACACAATGGCAGCAAGGAGCCTTCCTGAAAAGGGTATACAGTCTCTAGTGCCAATGGATAAAAAGCTAAAGGAAATGGTAGCCACAGAAGTAGTGCATCAGTATAGCGTTTTACCTGTTGTGTTTGGCTTGTCTCGTCCCTTTTGTAACACACCGCGTGTAAAACAAATGCTATTCTCTCGTGCTGCCTCTTGGTTAGGTGTGCGAGGTGCAATGAGTCCCTTCTTTTGTGAGTTTACCATAAATAGTGAGGTGCTTCCCTTTTCTTATCCTGCTGTTTATGCACATGAGTTGGCGCATCAATTGGGCGTTACTAGTGAAGCGGAAGCTAACTTTTATGCCTACTGGGTTTGTACCCACTCCGATGCGCCGGCACTTCAGTTTAGTGGGTATTTTTCCCTACTTTTTCATCTGCTAAACACTGCTCATCAATGGATGGATGCTGCTAGCTATAAACAATTGCTAACAACTATTCACCCCGGTGTGCAGCAAACCATACGTGTCTACAGAGCCTATTGGCAAAAAAAATATAATCCTCTTATAGGTAAAGCACAACGTACGCTTTATGATTTGTTTTTAAAAGCAAATAAGATAAAGAGTGGGGGGAAGAACTATGCTGAAGTGGTGGGATTAGTTATTTCTTACGAAAACTGGATAAAAAATAGATAAGATGCATACAAGAGAAGAAAAGATGGAAGCCTACGGGCGATTTTTAGATGTGTTAGATGAATTACGTGTAAAATGTCCTTGGGATAAGAAACAGACCAATGAGAGTCTACGTCCTAACACGATAGAGGAAACCTATGAGTTATGTGATGCGTTGATGCGCAACGATACAAATGATATCTGTAAGGAGCTGGGCGATGTTTTATTGCATATTGCTTTCTATGCTAAGATAGCTTCAGAGACGAACAGCTTTGATATGAAAGATGTATGTGATAAGTTATGTGAGAAGCTGATTTATCGTCATCCACATGTGTTTGGCACCGAGAAGGTGGATGGTACCGATGAGGTATTGCGCAACTGGGAATTGCTAAAACAAAAAGAGAAAGATGGTAACACCTCTGTGCTAAGTGGTGTGCCTCGCTCGCTACCCACACTGATAAAAGCCTATCGTATTCAAGATAAAGCGCGCAATGTTGGCTTTGATTGGGAGCAGAAAGAGGATGTGTGGAAAAAGGTGCAGGAGGAGATTGCAGAATTCCAAACGGAGATTGATGCGATGGATAAGGATAAGGCGGAAGGTGAATTTGGCGATCTGTTTTTTAGCTTGATTAATACGGCTCGTCTGTATAAGATTAATCCGGATAATGCACTAGAACGCACCAATCAGAAGTTTATTCGTCGTTTCAACTATCTGGAAGAGCATACGTTAAAACAGGGACGCAACTTGACCGATATGACACTCCAAGAGATGGATAAATATTGGGACGAGGCAAAGGCTAAGGGACTTTAACCTACGCTTTCTAGGTACAAAGCCGATTCGATTTGTGGCTAATGAGTAATTGCTTATTGGCTCTTGTCTTTTGACGGAACATAAAAAAAGCAAGAATGAAATTCATTCTTGCTTTTTTATGTTTATCTCTTAGCTGATAGTTGCAATATCCATCTAGTTGCGGGTTGCAACTGGTTTTACATTTTTCTTCAAGGAACTACTGATAATTTTCTTTAACGAGAGGATTCGTTTTTCTAATGCTCCCTGTTTCTTAGGCTGGTATAAATGTTTGTATTTACAACGTGCTAATTTAAATTTCAAATTGTCCATTGTTCCATTAATGTTCAATCCTAATCGGATTGGAAGGGGACAATCGGTTAAAGAAATATGGTAGTTGAAACTCATGTCCATGTTATGTCTGCCAGCAATAACAGCTTTGTACTTATCCATTACAATAAGGAATGGATAGAGGTCGACTTCATTTCTAAAGATGGTCATCTCTGCTGAGATGCTATCTACTGTGTTTCTTGTCTTTTTGTTGAAGTGTAACTTCTTAGCTATCTCGGAGAAGGTGGAGTTATCCATAAGAATTAAATTATGCCCTTCGATAGCTGCTGCTCCACGTAGGGTGGACATCTTCACCTCGTAATTACTTTTTAGATAGGTCTCTGCTGCTAGGTGAAACTCGCCTCTTCCATCAAAAGATTTTAGCATTGGAAGAATACTGTCTACATTAGGAACAAGATCGATCAACTCTTTAATGTCTACGTTTAAGAGATGAAAATCAAGTCCTGTAAATAGATGATTCTTTCGTTCGGAGCGGTAGATAGCAGTGAGTTGCATATTGGCAGCTTTGCTGGTGAAACCCATCTGCTCCAAGATTAAGGATCCATCTTTAATTGTCAATTTACCCTTTACGTCTTGTATGTCATGTTGATTGACTGTTGCATTCTCTATCTGGCTTTGTAGACAGATGTCAACACCGCGGGGTACCATAAATGGGTCGTCTAGTGTACTGTCTTT
>JAQWAN010000049.1 GCA_028707655.1 Bacteroidaceae bacterium | reverse complement strand
ATAACGGAAGCTAAAATTAGCGTCATTAGTGTCATTCCTGATACTGGATTGGTTCCTACAATGGCAATAGCATTTGCAGCTACTGTGGTAAATAGGAAGGCAATACCGGTTACTAATAGGATGGCTACAATGGTGTGTAGTAGATTGCCATGCATCACATCAAAAAAGAAGAAAAGTGCAATGAATAGGATGGTTATAATGGAGCCAAAAGCGATTATCTTCATAGGGATATCGCGTTGGGTACGTTTTAAATGTTTGTTAGAGGTGGATTTGCCCATCTCTTTTGCTGCTAGTGAGATAGCGCTTTTGATGATGCCCCACGATTTGATGATACCAATGATACCTGCCATAGCAATACCACCAATACCTACGCTTTTTCCATACTCCTTAAAAATCATGTCTGGCGACATGCTGCCTATGGTGGCGGTGATGTTGGGATTCCAATTGTTGATCACTTGATCTCCAAAAAAGATGTCCATACCGGGTATGATAAGCCACCATACGGTGAGGGAACCTAAACAGATGATGGATGCATATTTCAGTCCCACAATATATCCTAAACCAAGTACGGCGGCACCGGTGTTTACCTTAAACACTAATTTGGTTTTGATGGATACAATGGCGGTGGTGAAGCTTTCGTTCCACCAACCAAAGGTGGCAACAATAAAATCGTATAGTCCACCTACAAGACCGGCTATTAAAAGAGGTTTGGCTTGACTGCCGCCCTTCTCGCCGGAGATAAGTACTTGTGTGGTGGCTGTGGCTTCTGGAAAAGGAAATTCACCATGTGTGTCACTTACAAAATATTTACGAAAAGGAATCAGAAACAGAATACCTAAAACGCCTCCTAAAAGGGAGCTTAAAAAGACTTGGTAAAAGCTTACAGACATCTCTGGATGGTCCTTTTGTAGGATATAGAGTGCGGGAAGGGTAAAAATAGCACCTGCTACTATCACACCTGAACATGCACCTATCGATTGAATAATCACATTCTCTGCTAAGGCGTTTTTACGTTTGGCAACACCCGATACACCTACGGCGATAATAGCAATAGGGATGGCAGCTTCAAAGACTTGTCCTACTTTTAAACCGAGGTAGGCAGCAGCAGCTGAAAACAGGATGGCCATTAAGATGCCCCAAGTGACGGACCAAAAATTAATCTCCAGATAGTTCTTATCGGGAGAAAGTAGGGGATTGTACACTTCACCAGCTTTTAATGGACGAAAGGCATTTTCGGGGAGTCCAGTGGTGTTTTCGTTGTTCTGTTTCATAGAAATAATATTTAAGTTATTTTGGATCGTCAATACCTAGCATGGTTCCTGTTATATAAAGTCGTTGTAAACTTGGTTTAGCATTGGTATAAACGGTTATTGATTTTTTAAAACGTCCTGGAATCTTACCCTTTCCATTGTATTTTATTTTTATTTCACCTGTCTTGCCAGGTAAAATGGGCTCTTTGGTATATGTGGGTACGGTACAACCACATGAGGCAATGGCTTGGTGAATGATTAGGGCGTGTGTTCCTGTGTTGGTAAAGTGAAAAACACAGCTTACTTTGGGGCTCTTCTCGGAAAAGGTGCCTAGGTCAATAGTCGTTTTCTTAAAGGTTATAACGGCTTGGTCTTTTTCTTTGGCCGTTTGTGCTACTACTGAAAAAGTGCTGATTAACAGTAGGGCTACGGCTAGTATTTTATTTTTCATAATGGTATGATATTATATTTGTATGACAAAGTTAGTCTATTTTTTTTTATACATTCTACTATTTTCTGCTAAATAGATAAAAAAAGAGCAAGTTTCGCGCGTTTGCTTGACTATTTATCAATTAATTAATTTTCTTTGTAGAAAATTTTACACCACTATTTGGACTATTTAAGCATGAAAAGAAAAATTTATTTACTACTAGCTCTTTGTTGTTTTCAAACTTATCTATTGTATGCGCAAAAAAAAGAGAGTGCATCTCCTGCATGGATGCCCGCTATACATGGTACCATACGTGCAAAATATGAGTTTCAAAATGGCGAAGAGGATCCACATCGTTTTCAAGTGAGAAATGCACGATTTAGTTTAAGTGGGCATATCTTACCCACTGTTTTTTATAAGGCGGAGATGGATCTGTCGGACAAAGGGGAGCAACGTATGCTCGATGCTTATGCACGTTTAGAACTCCTGCCTCAATTAAAAGTTACAGCTGGACAGATGCGCGTTCCCTTTACTATAGATGCACACCGGTCTCCACATCTTTTATATTTTGCCAATCGTTCTTTTATTGCGAAGCAAGTGGGGAGTGTACGCGATGTTGGTGTTGCGGTGAATTATCGATTGGATACTTTTATACCCGTTGTTTTGGAAACGGGGTTGTTTAATGGAAAGGGGTTGGATAGTGAGGCGCAAGAGCAATGGAATAGAGATTTAAGTTACTCTTTTAAAGGACGTATCTTCCCCTCAAGTGGGAGTAATATCACGTTGGGTATGCAGAGCACTTGTCCGCAAGATGTACGGGTGTTTATGTATAATTTGGGTGGATATTATCAATTGGATAACTTACATATAGAATGCGAATATTTATATAAACATTATAAAAACAACCAGTTCGCAAATGTAAATGCGCTTAATGCACAACTTTCATATGCTATTCCTTTAAAAAAGACAATTCATAAGATTTCGCTATTGGCTCGATATGACCGGATGGATGACCACTGTAAATCATTTTTAAGAGATGTGGTAACGCGACAATTGCTGAAAGATCAAGAGGCTAGACAGCGCGTTACGGCTGGTGTTACCTTGAGCTTAGGGGAGGCTTATCAAACGGATATTCGTTTGAATTATGAGAAGTATTTTTATGCTGCTGATGCACTACTTATTGACCCTAGTGAAAAGGATAAACTAGTAATTGAGTTGATGGTTCGTTTCTAAATGGGTTTAAAAAGATGTTGCACTTAAAATTTTGGGTACAAAAATAAGTAATCCAATGATGGCAGCTGCTATTGCAGTGATTAATACCGCTCCTGCTGCAATGTCTTTTATCTCTCCTGCCTGTTGATGATAGGTTGGAGAGATAAAATCGACAATCTTTTCGCAAGCGGTGTTTACCGCCTCCATGGTTAGTACAGCACCAAAGCAAGCTACTACAATAATCCACTCTAGTTTAGAGAGGGAGAAGAGATAGCCTGCTATGGATACAGCAACAATAAATCCGCAATGAATCCAAGCATTGTGCTCCTTCTTTACTACTAATAGGATGCCATTAAAGGCATAGCAGAAGCTCTTTAATCGTTTCTTTAGGGAAAAAGGTTCTTTCATTGGGTGGGGCTTATTCGCGAATAATTTTAATAACACCTTTCACCTCTTTAAGCTTTTTAATGAGGGTGGTCAGCCTCTTTGAGTCGCTCATTCCAATACAGAGTGAACCAGAGAACATACCCGAATTGGAGTCGACACGTATACTGCGTAGGTCGATTCCTTTCACCTTACTAATAATAGAGGTGATGTTGGTAAGGATGCCGATGTCATCTTGTCCAATGATATGTAGCGAGGTGATGTATTGTTTACCCGTTTGTCCCGACCAGCATGCCTTGATGATACGATAGCCAAAACGTTTATGCAACTCTGCGGCGTTGGGACAGTTTTTGCGGTGGATTTTTACACCGCCATTGATGGGGACAAATCCAAATATTTCATCGCCATAGATAGGGTTGCAGCATTTTGCTAAAGAGTAGTCAATACCTTTTAGGTTGCTATCTAAAATCAATTCATCTTCCGATTCGTTTTTCTGCAAATTAAAGCTCTCTGCACTCCTGTTGCTGACCTCTTCTGGCACTTCGACCTCTTTGTTTAATAGTGAGGTGTATTTCTCTATGACCACATTTATATCGAGTACACCTTCTGCTATGGCCTGATAGAAGTGGGTTAGTGTTTTATAGCCCATCTTCTTGATAAGACGGGTTATGGTGGCATCGTCGAACTCTATCTTATGGTTCTTGAGCTTACGCTCAAGGGTCTCTTTGGCAAACTCCGATTGTTTAGAGGCTATCTCTTTTAGTGTTTGTCTAATCTTTGTACGTGCCTTGCTGGTGGTTACAATGGAGAGCCAACCCTGTTTAGGCACTTGTGCGTTGGAGGTTAAAATCTCTATTTGGTCGCCCGTCACTAATTTCTGGCGGATGGTAGCATTTTTGCCGTTTATTTTAGCGCCTACACATTTAGAACCTAGTTTGCTATGGATTAGAAAGGCAAAATCGAGTACGGTGGAGCCTTTCTGCAATTTAAATAGATCTCCTTTGGGGGTAAACACAAACACTTCATCTTCATATAGATCCATCTTAAACTGGTCCATCAACTTGCAGTCGTCGCTCTCATTATGCTCAAGCGATTCGCGTACGGAGGTAAGCCACTCATCTAGATTGGTTTCACTCTTTACGCCTTTATATCGCCAGTGTGCTGCCAATCCTCGCTCGGCTATCTCGTCCATACGTTTGGTGCGAATCTGTACTTCTACCCATTTTCCCATAGGGCCCATCACGGTGATATGTAGCGATTCATAGCCATTGCTCTTGGGAACAGAGAGCCAATCGCGCAATCGTTTTGGATTAGGGCGATACATATCGGTAATCACAGAATAGGCTTGCCAGCAATCGAGTTTCTCTTTCTCTTCCTCTGAGTTGATCACGATACGAATTGCAAATAGATCGTATACGCCCTCTACATCGCAGTTCTGCTTCTTCATCTTCTGATAGATAGAATGAATCGATTTGGTGCGTCCCTTAATGGTGAAGGGAACACCTAAACTTTCTATCTTCTCCCGAATAGGGACAATGAAGTTTTGAATATATGCATCGCGCTCCTTTTTGCGCTCGTTGAGTTTCTCTTTGATATGGTAGTAGGCCTCTTTCTCGGTATATTTGAGTGACAAGTCTTCTAATTCTGATTTGATGGAGTAGAGTCCTAATTTATGTGCTAATGGTGCATATAAAAAAGAGGCTTCATTGGCCACCTGTTCGCGCTGTTCTATATTTTCGGTATCTCTGATTTGCCGCATGATATTGGTCCGGTCGGCAATCTTAATAAGAATAACACGCATATCTTCTGCAAAAGATAGGAGTAGGTTTCGGAAATTCTCCGTGTTGCTTACCGGGTTCTTGGCGTAGATTACATCAATCTGTACCAGTCCATGTATGATGGTGGCTGTGTCTTTTCCAAAGGATTCCTCAATAGTAGCTAAGGAGAGGTCGTTGCACTTTACTAAATCGTGTAGGAGGATGGCCAAGACCGATGCCTTGCGCATATTCATCTCTTGACAGATAAGAATGGCTGTTTGGATATTTTTAATAACTGGATTTAGCTGAAAATGGTCGCGATGCAAATTATCTTTTTGCACAGCACTTATTATAATCGCTTTTATCTTTTTACGTTCTTCATATGAAATAAAGGAATGCGTAAGACGAAGTAAGGTTTTATATAAAAACACAAATCTCTTTTGCTCCTCTTTTGTGAAAAAATTTGTACGCATCTTTTTTAGTTTTATGATGTAAAAGTACCAATTTTTCCCGAAAAAGAGGGGATGTACTCCTGTTTTTTTATACATTTGCAGTAAATGTGATATATACTATAAAAAATGAATCACTATGCTAACACACCACGATAGAATCCTTTTAGCTAAAAAAGGTATTTCTGAGAAAGAGATTAAAGCGCAATTAAAATGTTTTGAAGAGGGGTTCCCCTTTTTAAAGCTTAAGGCGGCGGCTTCGGTAGAACATGGTATTGCCTGTTTCTCCGTTGCAGAAGAAAACAGTTACATAGAAAACTGGAAAAAGTATACCACTGGTTCGCATTCCATTGTTAAGTTTGTTCCTGCTTCTGGGGCTGCAAGTAGAATGTTTAAGGATCTATTTGCCTTCTTGGATGCAGACAGAATGGAGCCAAAAACCTCTTTTGAGTTACAGTTTTTTGATAAAATAGCCAATTTTGCTTTCTTTTCGGAGCTGAATGAGGTTTGTCTGAAAAATGAAAAAAAATCGATTGCAGAACTCCTGCAAGAGAAGCAATATAGAGTGGTTGTTAGCAATCTATTAGATGAAAAGGGATTAAATTATGGTGCATTGCCAAAAGGATTATTGCTATTTCATTCGGATGGCAAAACAGCACGTACTTCACTCGAAGAGCATCTTGTAGAGGCTGCCCGTTATGCCGTAAACAGTGAGCAGACAGCAACCCTGCATTTTACCGTTTCTGCCGAACATCGTGCACTCTTTGAACAGAAGGTTAAAGAGGTGATAGACCGTTATAAGAAGCTTTTCTCCATCGATTTTTCAATCTCTTTCTCCGAACAGAAACCAACAACAGATACTATTGCTGTTGATTTAGAGAATCAACCACTCCATATAGAGGATACACTGCTCTTCCGTCCTGGTGGACATGGTGCATTGTTAGAAAACTTAAATGATATTGCTGCAGATGTTGTCTTTATCAAGAATATTGACAATGTGGTGCCCGACCGGTTAAAGGAGGAGACAGTGCGCTATAAACAGGTGTTGGCTGGTCTGTTGGTGACACTTCAAAAACAGTGTTTTCAATACCTTAATCTATTGGATAAGGGGAGCTATACCGAAAAAGAGTTGCAGGAGATGACCCTCTTCTTAGAGAACCAGCTATTTGTTAGAAATGCGGTTTTACCAACGCAAGATGTGGCAACACGTGTGGCGATTCTTCGAAAAAAGTTGAACCGTCCGATCCGTGTTTGTGGAATGGTAAAGAATGTGGGAGAACCGGGTGGTGGACCATTCTGGGTATATGCTAAGGATGGTAGTGTGTCACTACATATACTAGAGAGCTCACAGATAGATAGGAGTAACGAAGTGGATAAGCAGATGTTTACACAAGGCACACATTTTAATCCTGTGGACTTGGTGTGCGGCTTACGCGACTACAAGGGGGCACCTTTTCATCTGCCTGATTATGTAGATCGGTCTACTGGGTTTATCTCATATAAATCTAAAAATGGGAAAAATTTAAAGGCTTTAGAACTACCGGGGTTGTGGAATGGGGCCATGAGCGATTGGAATACCATCTTTGTAGAGGTGCCACTTGCCACTTTTAATCCCGTAAAAACAATCAACGATTTATTACGCGAACAACATCAATATTAAATTATCACGTCTTTTTCTGCTTCAACAGAGAAAGGCGTTTTTAAATTCTATGAAATGAAGAAAATACTGTTATTAGGCTCCGGTGAGTTGGGAAAAGAGTTGGTGATTGCTGCTAAACGAATAGGTTTATACGTGGTGGCATGTGATTCTTATAGAAATGCACCAGCCATGCAGGTGGCAGATGCCTTTGAGGTGTTTGATATGTTAGATGCTAAAGCGTTAACAGCGGCTGTTGCCAAACATCAGCCCGACCTTATTGTTCCAGAGATAGAGGCTATACGAACGGAGTGTCTATATACATTTGAAGAGCAGGGCATACAGGTTGTGCCAAGTGCTAAAGCGGTAAACTATACGATGAATAGAAAGGCTATTCGGGATTTAGCTGCAAAAGAATTAGGACTGAAGACGGCTCGTTATCAGTATGCTACTTCTTTGGCTGAGCTGCAGGAAGCGGCCGATGCTATTGGTTATCCCTGTGTGATAAAACCGTTGATGTCATCCTCGGGTAAGGGGCAATCGTTGGTACGCTCGCAAGAGGATGTAGCTCCTGCTTGGGAATATGGCTGTAATGGCAGTAGGGGTGATATCAAAGAGCTGATTGTAGAGGAATTTATTAGCTTTGACAGTGAGATAACACTACTCACGGTAACGCAACAAGATGGTCCTACTCTTTTTTGTCCACCTATTGGACATGTACAAAAGGGAGGTGATTATCAAGAAAGCTTTCAACCTGCTCCTGTAGCTCATTCGCATTTACTTGCTGCTCAGGAGATGGCGGAGAAGGTGACAAGAGCACTTGGTGGTGCCGGGCTTTGGGGAGTAGAGTTTTTCTTAAGTCACGAAAAAGGGGTTTATTTCTCTGAGCTCTCTCCTCGTCCACATGATACAGGAATGGTTACCTTGGCAGGAACACAACATCTCAGCGAGTTTGAACTCCATCTATATGCTATGCTTCATCTACCTATTGCACCTATCACGTTAGATAGAATAGGGGCAAGTGCGGCTATCTTATCACCCATTGCTTGTGCTGCTATGCCCTGCTATTCTGGATTAGAGAAGGTAACGGCGGAGGGGAATTGCTACATACGCATTTTTGGTAAGCCTTTTACGCGCATCAATCGACGTATGGGAATTACACTCTGTTATGCACCGTTAGATGGCGACCTTTTGGCTGTTCGGAAAAAAGCAAAACACTTGGCACAACAAATCAATATCCAATAGTATGATTCTTACACAAGATTGGTCAGAAATAGACTATGCACAGGCATGGCAGCAACAGGAGGATTTATTTGCGCACTGCATGGAGCAGAAAAAGGCGGGCGTTCCTTGTGAGGATACCGTTGTGTTTTGTTCGCATCCACATGTGTATACCTTAGGTAAACATGGAAAGTCTACCAATATGTTATTAAATGAAACGCAGCTCCAAGAGATGGGGGCTTCTCTGTTTTATACCGATAGAGGAGGGGATATTACGTATCATGGCCCTGGGCAGATTGTATGTTATCCTATTATTGACTTGCTGCATTTTAATCTTGGCTTAAAAGACTATATTCATCTTTTAGAGGAGGCGGTGATACGTGTTTGTGCCAAGTTTGATGTGGTTGCTACTCGCTTAAAGGGAGCCACGGGTGTTTGGTTAGATATAGATACACCCAAAGAACGAAAGATTTGTGCTATTGGTGTAAAGTGTAGTCACTTCGTTACGATGCACGGATTGGCATTTAATGTAGCCACTGATTTACGCTATTTTAGTTATATCCATCCCTGTGGTTTTTTAGACAAGGGGGTAACCTCTCTAGAAAAGGAGGTGGGACGTACATTGGATACGAAGGCGGTTCAACTGCAATTACAAGATGAATTGGTGCAACTTTTGTTAAAAAAGAGCAAAAGCGCAGTCTAGTAGATAAGCTGAACTACTTTTTTGCCACTTATCTTTACAAAAGTTTTGTTTCTGTTGTTATAGAATGTAATTTTGCAAGCAAATGGCAGTAGATAATAGAATCTTAGTAATATATAATAGAAAAATGAAAGATAGAATACAAAATGCAGTAGATAATTTTAACAGTGGATACAACTGTGCACAATCTGTGTTTCTTGCCTTTGCAGATATGTATGGCTTTACACACGAACAAGCGTGTGGAATATCTGCCTCTTTTGGTGGTGGTATTGGTCGCATGCGCGAAACATGTGGTGCTGCTTGTGGTATGTTTATCTTGGCGGGATTAGAAAAATCGGCGCAAAATGGATCAGATGCAGAAAGCAAAGAAGCAAACTATGCGTTAGTGCAGACGTTAGCAGAACGTTTTAAAGAGCGTAATGGTTCCTTAGTTTGTAGAGAACTACTTGGGTTGGACCAAGCTGAACCCGTTATATCTAAACCAGAAGCACGTACGGAGGCTTATTATGCGGTTCGTCCCTGTCCAAAGATTGTAGAAGAGGCCGCTACCATCTGGAGTGAACATCTACTGCGTAAAAAGTAGTAAAGCGAGTGTAGGTGTAAAGCTATTTTGTTGTGAAAAAACCAAATTGAAACATAAATGTAATACTTTTAGCTTTTAAGGTTAAATATCGTTAACCGATATGCTATTTAATATGTTATATAACATATAGAATGTATATTTGTTGTGCGGATACAAGCGGATGACGAAAAATCTTTTAGTAGTAATATAAAACAAATAAAGTTATGGAACTAAATGCAGGAAGCATTGCTGGTAAAATTTGGACAGCTTTAAGTGGAACGGAAGGATTAACCAATAAACAAGTTAAGCGTTTAACAAAACTAATTGACAAAGAACTTTTCTTAGGCCTAGGATGGTTGTTAAGAGAGGAAAAAATAACGATTGAGGAGCAAGGAAAAGAGTTTTTTATAAAGCTTATTTAGCAGTTTCTTCTACACAGATTAAATAAAGGCGATAAATCATTTTATTATGGTTTAACGCCTTTTTTATTGCTCTATTTTGTGTATATTTGCGCCTAAAATAAGAAAAGGATAAACATGAAAAAAATACGTAATTTTTGTATTATAGCACATATTGATCATGGAAAGTCAACTCTTGCCGATCGATTATTAGAGTATACAAAAACTATAAAGGTGACTGGTGGTCAAATGCTCGATGATATGGACCTTGAGAGAGAAAGAGGAATCACAATTAAGAGTCATGCCATACAGATGGAACAACTGTATCATGGCGAGAATTATATCCTCAACCTAATTGATACTCCAGGACATGTTGATTTTTCATACGAGGTATCTCGATCGATAGCGGCTTGTGAAGGTGCCTTGTTGATTGTAGATGCTACACAAGGTGTACAAGCACAG
>JAQWAN010000048.1 GCA_028707655.1 Bacteroidaceae bacterium | reverse complement strand
ACCTCCGACGTTGTTCTTAACATCATGCGGAAACCCTCTTTCAAGCAGTTTGGAGCGTTTAAAAAAATCTTTGACAAGACCAACAGAGCGTTTGGATTGAAACAACAATTGATACCCTATTTTATCTCCAGTCATCCAGGCTGTACAGAAGAAGATATGGCAGAACTAGCAGTGCTCACAAAAGACTTAAACTTTCAATTAGAGCAAGTTCAAGATTTCACGCCAACACCCATGACAGTTGCAACAGAAACCTATTACACAGGCATCCATCCCTATACCGAAAAGCCAGTCTATACGGCTAAGAAGAGTAGTGAGAAATTAAAACAACGCCAATTCTTTTTCTGGTATAAGTCGAGCGAACGACAACATATCATTGCCGAATTACGTCGACTCAACCGACCCGATTTGATTCAGAAATTATACGGTCGTAACTATTAATAACAGATTAGTAAGATTAGAATGAAGGAGACCTATTGGTCTCCTTCGTTGTTTCCTATAGCTTCCATCTCTTGTAAGATAAGCACCGCCATTTCTACACTCTTCACCTCTTTAATCAGCATGTTTGCTTGATGATTTTTCTCACGTAGATTACAGTTTCGAGTATATCGGCCCATATAAGCCAACAGCTTACCAAACTGCGGACCGGTATAATAAGCACTCTCCATATCCTTCACTAAGAAGAGAGACATACGGTTAGCTTTTAAATAGATACGCTCTACGCCCAGCAGCTTACCTAAACGGCGCAGCTGTACCACGCGCAGCAGTTCCAATCCCTCTTTAGGCACCGCACCAAAACGATCTTGTAGACGCTCCTTAAATTCAAGCACCTCTTTATCGGTTTCCATATTGTCCAACTCTCGGTAGAGCAACATACGCTCACTACTACTAGGAATATAATCATGTGGAAACAAAAGCTCCATATCACTTTCTACCAAGCACTCCTTAACAAAATTAGTAGTGCCATCCGTACCCTCTTTCTCTGCATAAAGCGTAGCAAATTCATCTATCTTTAATTCATCCACCGCCTCATTTAGTATTTTCTGATAAGTCTCATATCCTAGGTCGGCAATAAACCCACTCTGCTCCGCACCAAGCATATTACCAGCTCCACGGATATCTAAATCTTGCATGGCAATATGAATACCACTTCCCAGCTCAGAGAAATTCTCGATAGCTTGCAGACGTCTTTTTGCTTCATTAGTCAAGAGCGACAAAGGAGGAGCCAACAGATAGCAGAACGCTTTCTTATTACCACGTCCCACTCTACCGCGCAGCTGATGAAGATCGCTCAACCCAAAATTCTGTGCTTGGTTGATGATAATGGTATTCACATTTGGAATATCGATACCCGATTCAATGATAGAGGTAGCAATTAACACATCGTAATCATAATTCACCATATCCAGAATCACCTGTTCCAGTTTAGCCGGTTCCATCTGTCCATGCCCCACTACCACACGTGCATCAGGCACAAGCTCATGAATCATATCCGCTAATTCGTAGATGTTCTGAATGCGGTTGTTTACAAAAAACACCTGTCCATTACGACTAATCTCAAAGTTAATAGCCTCACGAATCACCTCTTTATTAAAGATATGCAGTTCCGTTTGTATAGGATATCGATTGGGTGGTGGGGTTTGAATAACCGATAAATCGCGCGCACCCATCAAAGAGAACTGAAGAGTACGTGGGATAGGCGTTGCCGTCATGGTTAAAGTATCCACATTAATCTTGAGTTGTTTTAATTTCTCCTTCACACTAACCCCAAACTTCTGCTCCTCATCGATAATGAGTAAACCAATATCTTTAAAGTGCACATCTTTTCCAATTATTCGGTGCGTACCAATAATAATTTGTATATCGCCCGTCTTTAAATCAGCAATTATTTTTTTCACATCAGAGGGTTTCCTCGCCCTACTCAAATAATCTATTCGGCAAGGGAACTCAGCCAATCGTGCAGACAAGGTTTTATAATGTTGATAAGCCAATACCGTGGTAGGCACCAAGATAGCCACCTGTTTATTGTCGGTCACCGCCTTAAAGGCAGCCCGTATAGCAATCTCCGTCTTTCCAAAACCAACATCGCCACAAATCAATCGGTCCATTGGCAATTCACTCTCCATATCCGATTTCACATCTTGCGTAGCCTTCAATTGGTCAGGCGTATCCTCATATATAAAAGAAGCCTCTAGCTCCTGTTGCAAAAAAGAGTCTTTGCTATAGGCGTAGCCCCGCTCCTTCTGTCTATTGGCATATAGCTCAATCAAATCGCGTGCAATATCCTTAATCTTCTTCTTGGTTGTCTCTTTTAATCGCTGCCAAGCACCCGTACCCAGCTTGTTCAGACGCGGAGGCTGTCCATCCTTTCCCTTATACTTTGATTTCTTATGGAGCGAATGAATGTTAACAAAAACAACATCCTCATTTTGAAAAATCAGCTTAATCACCTCCTGTGTAGCTGTGGGGGTAGGTAGACGCACTAAACCACCAAACTTACCAACACCATGGTCTAGATGAACCACATAATCGCCCAACTGAAACTCACGCAGCTCTTTTAATGTCAGTGCCATCTTGCCACCACGCACACGGTCGCTCTTCAAACTGTATTTATGAAAGCGGTCGAACAGCTGGTGGTCAGTAAAGCAACAGCAACGAAGTGTATGGTCCACAAATCCCTCGTGAATCGTTTTATCTATGGCAAGAAAAGGAATCTTATCACCTCTATCTTGAAAGATAGTAGCAATACGGTCCATCTGTTTCGCACTATCCGATAAGATATAAAGCGTGTAGCCCTTCTCCCTATAATCGGAAAACGACTGACTCACTAAATCGAAGTTTTTATGGAAGATAGGTTGCGAAGCCGTTTGAAAAGAGAGCGTCATATTGGCTGTAGTAGGCAAGGCACTATGTTTCTCTATCCGTTTAAAGGGTAATATGTCGCGCATAAAGCCCTCCTTATCCGTTAATACAGGTAGAGATAAAGCTGCCGTATCCTCTTTTTGCTCACTATCGTGCGCAAGGATAGCTTGTTGGGAGAAGGTATTTTCATGAATCTGTCCAATCGTGTCACATAGTTCCGTGAGATTATCCATCACCACAATCACATTGGCTGGCAAAAAAGAAAGAAAAGAGACCGAAGAATCATCTGCATTCTCCAATTGTGGAACAATAGACAGCTCGTTCACCTTCTCTTTGGTTAACTGTGTATTCACCTCAAAGAGACGAATAGAATCTATCTCATCCCCAAAAAAGTCGATGCGATAGGGATACTCATTAGAATAGGAATAGACATCAATAAGCGATCCACGCACAGCATATTGTCCTGGTTCATACACATAATCCACCCGTTCAAAATCGAATTCATATAGCTTCTCCACCACCGTTTTTATAGAGAAAGCAGCACCAACGGCAAGTGCTAATGTTTTACTGCTGAGTTGTTGCTGCGAAATCACTTTCTCTGCCAAAGCCTCCGGATAAGTCACCAGACTAAGGAGTTTATTTTTTTGTTGAATATGCGATAGCACCTCGGTTCGTAGAATCTCATTGCCCGAATCTTTCTGACCATAACGAATAGATCGTCTATAAGAAGAGGGGAAAAAGAGTACATTCTTATCGCCATTAATCTGTACCAAATCGTGATAAAAATAGGCAGCATCGTCACTTGTGGGCAACACAAAGAGGAAAGGAGCAGGCTGTTTACACTGTACAGCCGAGAAAAACAATGAGGTAGCAGATGCTTGTAAACCCTCTAAAAACAGCGTGCGATATTTCTTTTCTGCTATAAAATGACACATCTCATCCATAGCAGGATGATTTTGGTAAAGTTGTTGCAAGGTGGAGATATTCATATTCATTCGTTAAGGGCACAAAATTACGAAACTTTATCAACTTCGAGCAAAGAATTTTACTTTTAATATTGTACATTTGTCTAACATTATTCAAATCCTTTTTACATGAAAAGAACAGACAGCCTTGTCATTATTCCTACCTATAACGAAAAAGAAAATATAGAACAAATCATTCGTGCTGTATTTCATCAAGAAAAGTCTTTTGATATATTGGTTATTGATGACGGATCGCCCGACGGAACAGCCCAGATAGTAAATCAGCTACAAAAAGAGTTCAGAACACAACTTTTCTTGGTAAAAAGAGAGGGGAAATTAGGACTTGGAACAGCCTATATCACCGGATTCAAATGGGCCATTAACAAAAGATACGACTATATCTTTGAGATGGATGCCGATTTTTCGCACGACCCAACCGATTTGATACACCTCTACAAGGCTTGTCACGACGATGGTGCAGATGTCGCTATTGGTTCCCGCTATGTAAGTGGCGTAAATGTAGTCAATTGGCCCATGGGACGAGTCTTGATGTCCTATTTTGCCTCCAAATATGTACGTCTAGTTACCGGTCTCTCCATACACGATACAACAGCAGGCTTTAAATGCTACAAACGTGAAGTACTAGAAACCATTGAGCTCGATAAGATTCAGTTTAAAGGATATGCTTTCCAGATAGAGATGAAGTTTACAGCCTATAAATGTGGATTCACTCTAAAAGAGGTACCCGTTATTTTTGTAAATCGTAAATTAGGCACCTCTAAGATGAGTAGTAACATCTTTGGCGAAGCCGCTTTTGGTGTTTTTCAATTAAAGATGAGAAGCTGGTGGTATAAATACCCACAAAAAAAATCATGAAAAAATTAATTAAGAATGCACTTATTGTCAACGAAGGCAGCACAAGAAAAGGAGCAGTACTGCTCAACAACGATACAATAGAACAAATCTATTGGGAGGAGCTGCCCAGTGAATGCGATGCAGAGGTAATCGATGCAGAGGGGTTATATCTACTCCCTGGCGTTATAGACGACCATGTTCACTTTCGTGAACCAGGGTTAACCGATAAAGCCGACTTAGCGAGTGAGAGTGCAGCAGCAGTAGCAGGTGGCGTGACCTCCATTATGGATATGCCCAACGTGCAACCACAAACCACAACCCTCGAAGCATTACAGCAAAAGTTTGCATTAGCTGCCACCAAGTGCCATGTTAATTATTCCTTCTATTTTGGTGCTACCAACAAAAACACAGCCCTCCTTCCACTACTCGACTCAACAGAGGTCTGTGGTGTTAAACTCTTTATGGGAGCAAGCACCGGCAATATGTTGGTAGATAACAAACAAACCGTACGCACCATTTTTGAAACATCTCCAGTCCTTGTCGCTGTACATTGCGAAGATAGCTCACGTATCAAGGAGAATGCCGCCCGTATCCGAAAAGCATATGGAGAAACAGCTAGCATCCATTTTCATCCCATCATTCGCGATGCAGAAGCTTGTTATGCCTCCTCCTCCATTGCCGTAGAACTAGCTAAAAAAACAAAAGCCAGACTCCATCTACTGCATCTCACCACAGGGAAAGAGTTAGAGCTGTTGAGTGATTTACCTATCCAAGAAAAACGAATCACAGCAGAGGTTTGTCTTCCCCATCTACTCTTCTCTAGCGACGATTACGCAACACTTGGAAGTGCCATTAAATGTAATCCTGCCATAAAAGAAAAGCACGAGAGAGAAGCACTCCGCCAAGCCATCACCACTAATCGTATAGATGTGATAGCTACCGACCATGCGCCCCACCTTTTGAGTGATAAACAGGGCGGCTGTCTACAAGCTGCTTCGGGCATGCCGATGCTACAATACTCACTTATCAGTATGATTGAACTAGTAAGAGAGAAGGTCTTATCCTTGGAGCAAGTAGTACAAAAGATGTGTCATGCACCTGCACAACTCTTTCAGATAGAGAAGAGAGGATTTATTAGAGAGGGCTATAAGGCCGATTTAACCTTAGTTGACCCATCCATAACATGGACACTCACCAACGAAGATATAAAGAGCAAATGTGGTTGGAGTCCGCTTGAGAATAGAACCTTTCATAGCAGAGTAGTCAAAACCTTTGTAAATGGCCACTTAATCTACAACCAAGGCACCATTAACGAAGCTCCAAAAGGAGAGAAGCTCCATTTTAAACGCTAAAAAGAGCTTTACCAATTGGTAAAGCTCCTTTTAACATAAATCCTATAAGATAAACAGCGTGTGTACTATCCCACCTGTTCTTCAAAGAAACGCCATAACGAATCATCTGGAACGGGTGCCACCACATCTATCTGTTCTTTCGATACCGGATGAATAAAAGAGATGCTACGTGCATGCAGACTTATACCACCATTAGGATTTGAGCGTGCATAGCCATATTTCAAGTCCCCTTTGATAGGCGATTTTATTTTGGCCAACTGACAACGTATTTGATGATGACGCCCCGTTTTCAGAGAGACGCGCAACAAGAAAAAGTTGGTAGATTGAGCAATCAAGTCGTACGACAAGATAGACTCCTTTGCATCTTTCACCGGTTTGTCGTAAGCCATCGATTTGTTCGACTTCTCGTTTCTAGTTAGATAATGTACCAGTTCAGCAGACGGTAATGCAGGCTGTTGTTTAACAATAGCCCAATAGATTTTCTTTACCGCATGCAAACGGAACATCTCATTTAGACGAGTTAGCGCCTTGCTTGTCTTTGCAAAAACAACCACACCACTAACCGGTCTATCTAAGCGATGTACCACCCCCAAAAACACCTCGCCAGGTTTATTATACTTCTGCTTGATGTATGCTTTAACCATATCCGACAGAGGAGTATCCCCCGTCTTATCGCCTTGAACAATTTCTGAACTACTCTTGTTAACAATTATGATATGATTATCTTCGTATAATATAGTCACTCTCTTTTACTTATTGGTTACATATTCATTCCACCGTCCACTTGGATCACCTGTCCAGTGACATAAGAAGACAAGTCGGATGCCAAGAACACAGCCACATTAGCCACATCTTCTGGCGTACCACCACGGCGCAATGGAATTTTACTACACCATTCTTTTCTCACCTCTTCAGACAATTTAGCAGTCATATCGGTGATAATAAATCCAGGAGCAATAGCGTTAGCGCGCACACCACGAGATCCAATCTCTTGTGCAATCGATTTAGCTAACGCAATTAAACCAGCCTTAGAAGCTGCATAATTACATTGTCCCGCATTACCATGAACCCCCACAACAGAAGCCATATTTATAATACTTCCAGCTCTTTGGCGCATCATAATAGGTGTACAAGCATGGATAAAGTTAAAGGCCGATTTTAGATTCACCGCAATAACAGCGTCCCATTGTGACTCAGTCATACGCATCATCAAACCATCTTTTGTGATACCTGCATTGTTTACCAGGATATCAATAGATCCAAAATCCTCTTTTATTTGATTCACCACTTTAGCAGTATCCTCAAAGTTAGCAGCATTAGAAGCATATCCTTTCGCTTTTACTCCTAAAGCCTGTATTTCTGCTTCCGTTTTTAAACCATTCTCATCGATTGCTAAATCGGTGAATGCCACATTTGCACCCTCAGCTGCAAATCGCATAGCAATAGCCTTACCAATACCTCTTGCAGCACCAGTAACAACGGCTGTCTTTCCTGTTAATAATCCCATAATATATATTATAAATTAAACTGTTCCTTTTCCTAAAGCACGCAACACCAAGTTTTTTACGTACTGTCTTCTCACTTCGATAGGAAGTGAAGGAGGTCCTATTTGTCCTCTAATAAAAGGCACCTCAATTCCTTTTACACAATAATGCACAATAGTAGCCGTAAGGTTCACATCGTCAATATCAAAGAACCCTTTGGCCTTTCCCTCTGCTAACACCGAACGAAAGAGCAAAATTTCCTTTGCATCAAACTTTTTACGAATAACCTCCACGCGCCATATATCTCTAAAAAAGTCGGCACGCAACGTACCGTTGCGATAAACCACCTCTTTAATCGTTTCAAGACGCGTATAAATAATCTGCAGCAACTTTTCTTCTGGCGAAATATTTCGTTGTGACACTCGCATCATCTTATCAGCTAGAATCTCCAATTCAGATTTAGCAACGGCCATATATATATCCTCTTTACTTTTAAAGTATGTATACAGGGTACGTCGTCCTCTTTTGGAGGCCACAGCAATATCGTTCATCGTCGTATTCTCCACTCCGTCACGAGCGAACAATTGACGTGCTACATCTACTAACCGATCTCTTGTTTTAGTAATTACCATGATTCTTTATTGCACATTGTGTTGGAAAGTGTGTAAAAGTACATATTTAAAATCTTTCAACAAAAAAAAGGCATTTAAATATCCTAAATAAAATAACCAGGCAGGAGATATTACATTTTTATTTCAAAATAAAGGCTACAAAGTTTGTAGAAGTAATAAATAGTTGTACCTTTGCACTCGATATCAAAAACATATCGCGGGGTGGAGCAGTTGGTAGCTCGTTGGGCTCATAACCCAAAGGTCGTTCGTTCGAGTCGAACCTCCGCAACTACAAAAGGATAAACAAAATTGTTTATCCTTTTTTTATGTCCATTTTTCCCTACTAAAGGGAAATTTCTTTTCAATATTTTGGAAAAGAAGGAAGAAAGCTTGCAAATATAAAAAAAAGTTGTACCTTTGCACACGTTATAAAAATACATCGCGGGGTGGAGCAGTTGGTAGCTCGTTGGGCTCATAACCCAAAGGTCGTTCGTTCGAGTCGAACCTCCGCAACTACAAAAGGATAAACAAATTGTTTATCCTTTTTTTTATGTCTTTTTTGAAATAATAGGACACTCACCTTTCTACTTGAATAGCAGTATATTCAAAAATAGAACAGTTGAATTGTCCGTAGACAATCCAACTATTCTATTTTATACTAATCTAAAAACTTGTGTACTAAAACAAGAATCTTTAGTCTTCCCAAAACTCATCTGCAGGTGCACGATCTGGTCCATCTCCCGATATTGGATCGTCACTAATACCAGGAGCACTTCCTACCATTATTTCATCCCCTAATAATTGAATGATCTCTAGTTCTGGTGTTTCGTATTTATTCATTTGTTTCATATTATAATTATTATCTTATTATTTTACTACTACTTTCTGATGATTCACTACATACAATCCTTTTGGAAGAGCATGGATAGAGGTTGTACCTGCCGAAACAAATACCTTACGTACACAGCTACCATCGATACCATACACATGGATCCATCTATCTGTGCCACTCTCTACAATCATTTTACCATGTTCACCATATATTTGAACACCGGCCTCTTTTACACCCGTTACACCGGTTGTACCACCTTCTCCACCAAAATCAATGGATAAATTACGAGGAGCAGCATCAGCTGGAGCATTCGTCAATTCCAAATACACTCTAAAGGGACTCAAGGTTACATCTGCACTCGCTACTTGGAAAGAAGTACCATCCGCATTTAATACATATTTGCCCGTTAAACTACCAGCTGGCATGGCTTCATACGTGCCTTTTAAAACAGCATTAGTCACCACTGACTCACCATTAGTAGTAGATACGTCACCCGAGATAGGCAAAGAGATATCGCCACCAGTATAAGAAGCACTTCCACCCTCTAGTGGATCAAAGAGTACAATATAGGGTACATTTGCCTCTGTTGCAGTAACAGGAGTAAACGCAAGTGATTTTGTTTCCGCATTGTATCCCGTTAATTGTTCAACTAAAGTAAAGCCAGCCGCCTGAATCTCCGCTTGTGACATAGCAAAAGGAAGATAAAGCGAGTACCAACCAGAGATATCTGCATCCCCAAAGTTACGTGTATACGTACCCGTAGTTGCTGTTATAGAGCTAGAGGTATTAAAGGGATGTTTATCCATTAACTCCAAATTAGCACAAGCACCCGCAACCACATTATTTTTTCTAAAACGTCCAGGAGCCGTTGTTTTCAATAAACAGTTAGGATTGATACCAGCAGGAAACTCAAGATCAGTTGCTGCTTCATCTATTTCTGCTCCTGTAAAATCAAGTTCCGTAGCAGTAGCTTCGTCTCCCTCTACAAAAGAAGCCATATCTTCAAAATCACCTGCTTGCCAAAAGCCATTCATATGATGTGCATGTCCTTCGCTAGAACCCTTACCAGGTACATCCGTAGCACCAGGACAAACAGCAGAAGCAATCTCGCTATCTGTTAGATCTGCTTGCATAGCAATCGCCTTAATGGTAACATCCGATGTACTTTTCACTCTAAAAGCTTTGGTATATACGGTTGAAGCATCCGTTGGATCGGTACCATCTAGTGTATAATAAATCGTAGCATCTTCAGTAGTGGTTGCTATAGCAACACGCTTACTTCCTCTTGAATTTGAAGCAACCTCTATTGTAGGGGTAGCGACCTGTTCTACTACACTTCCACTATAGGGGGTCCATGAGACATCATCAATTACTGGTCTGCCCGTATTTGTACTCGTTAGTTTAAGCTGTACATTTCCAGACATATTAATCTCTTTGGTAAAGGTTGAAACTGTTTCGCTATCGGCTGTTAAAGTAGCCTTTAATGTATCATTTACATAAACGTTAATATCTCCTGAACCAGAATAAGCAAGTCTATACTTAAAGGATAGA
>JAQWAN010000047.1 GCA_028707655.1 Bacteroidaceae bacterium | reverse complement strand
GGCAAAGATGACATACGATGTGTTGTTGAGATACAAAGAAGCATTGGAAGCGGGCAAATCGGCGCGTACAGTGACCTTTGAAAGCAAAGACGAAAATAAAATAGCTAAAGAGCTGTTCTTACTAACTAGTAAACCAGTGATGTATGTATGTAATGTAGACGAGAGCAGTGCTGCTAACGGAAACGCATATGTAGAAAAGGTAAGAGAGGCTATCAAAGAAGAAAACGCAGAATTACTAGTTGTAGCAGCTCGTACAGAAGCAGACATTGCAGAACTAGAAACCTACGAAGATCGTGAACTCTTCTTAGCAGAAGTGGGACTAACTGAATCGGGCGTTTCACGTTTGATACAAACAGCTTATAAGCTTCTTAATCTGGAGACCTATATCACAGCTGGCGTAATGGAAGTGAGAGCTTGGACTTTCCAAAAAGGATGGAAAGCACCACTATGTGCTGGTGTTATTCATACAGACTTTGAGAAAGGATTTATTAGAGCCGAGGTGATTAAATATGAAGATTACATTCAATATAAAACGGAAGCTGCTGTTAGAGATGCAGGTAAACTGAGCATAGAAGGAAAAGAATACGTTGTACAAGATGGCGATATCATGCACTTCAGATTTAATGTATAATTAACTTAAAATGAACGACTATGAATAGCGTATTAAATTACATCACATGGAATCCAGACATTGTTGCTTTTCACATCTTTGGATTGGATTTCAGATATTATTCTCTTATGTGGGGAATTGGTCTATTATTGGCATATGAAGTGGTAAGACGCTTATATAAAGACCAATCTATTGATGAAAAGAAATTTGACCCGCTATTTATGTATTGCTTCTTTGGAATACTTATTGGAGCACGTTTAGGACATTGCCTATTTTATGACCCAACATATTATGCTTCGCATCTACTGGAGGTTTTTCTACCCATTGAATTTACGGCAACAGGTATAAAAATAACCGGATTTAGAGGACTAGCAAGTCATGGTGGTACCCTAGGATTAATGATTGCTTTATGGCTATATGTCCGAAAGACAAAAGTTAATATCCTTACTGTCTTAGATAATATTGCTATTGCAACTCCTATCACGGCTTTCTTTATCCGTCTAGGTAATTTCTTTAATTCGGAGATTGTTGGAAAATATAGCAATAGCGATTTTGGTGTTGTCTTTGCTGCAAATGGAGATATTGCACCTCGATACCCAGCACAACTCTATGAAGCAATAGCCTATTTACTTTTCTTTTTTATTGGCATCTACCTCTATAAGAAGAAAAGAAAACAACTACAAAAAGGGTTCTTTTTTGGCTTATGCTTAACGCTAATCTTTACCTTCCGCTTTTTTGTTGAGTTCTTAAAAGCACCACAAGAAGCGTTTGAAGAAACAATGCTCTTAAACATGGGACAACTATTAAGCATCCCATTTGTTCTGCTAGGCACCTACTGCATGATTGGCAGTCAATGGCTACGAAACAAAGGAGAAGAGAAGCAAAAATAAAACAAAGAAAAAGGGAAATAATTTATTTCCCTTTTATTATTTTCCTTATTTCATTCAACTTATTAAGCGCATCCACAGGCGTCAAATTATTGATATCAAGATGCAACACCTCGTCGCGTATCTGACAAAGAACAGGGTCGTCTAACTGAAAGAAGTTAAGTTGCATTCCCTCTCTATGGTCAATAATGTCTGCAATAGGCTTGGCTGCACTACCCGATTTACGAGTCGCTTCTAACTGGTGCAGTATTTGCTGCGAACGTTTTACTATTCCCTTTGGCATACCTGCTAATTTTGCTACATGGATACCAAAAGAGTGCTCACTACCACCTCTTACTAACTTACGCAAGAAAAGTATCTTATTATCGATCTCTTTTACAGAGATATTGTAATTCTTAATACGCGCAAAAGAACCCTCCATCTCATTTAGTTCATGATAATGTGTGGCAAACAATGTACGTGCTCTAGCTTTGGGATGCTCATGGATATACTCCACAATGGCCCATGCTATGGATATACCATCGTAGGTAGAGGTACCACGACCTAATTCATCAAAAAGAACCAAACTTCTATCGGAGAGACTATTTAAAATATCCGAGGCCTCGTTCATCTCTACCATAAAGGTTGATTCGCCTAGTGAGATATTATCACTAGCACCTACACGGGTGAATATTTTATCTACTAACCCTATTCTAGCACTCTCTGCTGGAACAAAACTACCTATCTGAGCCAACAGTACAATCAAAGCCGTTTGCCGTAATAGCGCCGACTTACCAGCCATGTTAGGTCCTGTAATAATAATGATTTGTTGCGTCTCACTATCCAAATAAACATCATTGGCAACATAAACATCGCCTACTGGAAGTTGTTGTTCAATCACAGGATGACGCCCCTGTTTAATATCTAACACATTGGAGTCTTCAGTAATAGGGCGAAGATAGTGGTACTCTTTTGCCACCGTGGCAAAGGATAACAAACAATCTAATCGTGCTAACTGCACTGCATCGACTTGAATGGCGGGAATAAATTCGGCTAAAGCAACTACTATTTCAGTGTATAGCTTTGTCTCCAATTGTAATATCTTATCCTCTGCGGTTAAGATTTTTTCCTCATATTCCTTTAACTCCTCTGTGATGTATCGCTCACTGCTGACCAGTGTTTGTTTTCGTATCCACTCTTGAGGCACCTTATCTTTATGTGTGTTACGCACTTCTATGAAGTAGCCAAAAACATTGTTATACCCTATTTTCAAACTGGATATACCGGTGCTTTCACTCTCTCTACGCTGAATTTTCAATAAATAATCCTTTCCTGAATAAGCAATAGCACGCAACTCATCCAACTCTTTATCAACACCAGTGGCTATAACACCTCCCTTATTAACAAGTAAGGGGGGATTGTTTTGCACCTCTTTCTCTAAACGTTCAGAGATAGAAGAACAGGCGTCTAATTGCTCAGCAATACGATTTAAACTCTCGTTTTTTGCTGCCGCACAAGCTTGTTTGATGGGTACTATTGTTTGAAGTGCTATTTTTAACTGCACAACCTCGCGTGGTGAGATTCGGCCAACTGCAACTTTTGAGATGATACGTTCTATATCACCTATAAGGGCTAGTTTTTCTTGAATAAAATCTTTTAAGGTGGGGTCTTTAAAGAAATACTCCACCACATTTAAACGATCGGTGATAGGTTTCTGCTCCTTCAAAGGAAAGTCAATCCATCGTTTTAGCATACGAGCCCCCATAGGAGATATCGTTTTGTCGATCACTTGTAAAAGGCTGGTACCTCCTTCGTTGATATTGCCTATCAGCTCTAGGCTATGTACCGTGTATTTATCTAACCGAACATAGCGTTCCTCTTCTATACGAGACAACGCTGTTATATGTCCTAGTTTTGTATGCTGTGTAACCTCTAGGTAATGTAAAATAGCTCCAGAAGCAACAATGCCATGGGTTAAGTGTTCAACACCAAAGCCTTTTAAGTTTTTGGTCTCAAACTGATTAATCAATCGTTCACGAGCAAACTGGGGGGTAATCACCCAATCGTCTAGCTCATACGTAAAGTGTTTTGTGCCAAATTTAGCCTCAAACAGCTCTTTCTCTCCATGCTCAAATAGAATCTCCTTGGGAGAAAAGTTCGTGATCAACTTATCTACATAGTCGTAGGTGCCTTGTGCCACTAAAAACTCGCCCGTTGAGATATCTAAAAAAGAGATTCCACAAATATGCTTGGTTAAATACACCGCAGCTAAAAAATTGTTCTCTTTATTGTTTAACAGATTATCGCTAGTAGAAATGCCAGGAGTAACTAATTCTGTAACGCCTCGTTTTACCAGCTTCTTGGTTGTTTTTGGATCTTCTAACTGATCACAAATAGCTACACGCTTACCAACCCTAATCAGTTTAGGGAGATAGGTATCTAAAGCATGATGTGGAAAGCCAGCCATCTCTACCGACTTTTTTTTACCATTTGCTCGTCGGGTTAATGTTATACCTAAGATATCTGCTGCTATTACTGCATCAGAACCATAAGTCTCATAAAAATCACCACAACGAAAGAGCAAAACGGCATCTGGGTGTTTCGATTTCAAATCCATGAATTGTTTCATCATGGGGGTCATCACAATATCTTTATCGGTAGTGGTTTTCAACTTAACTAATATCTAAATGAATTTCTAATTATTAGTACAAATATAATGGTTTTTTTACGCACCCTATCATTCCTCCAATAAAAGTAATTTAAATAAGGAAGATAATCCAGAAAAAGAATGTGTATCATCTACTTAACCACCTATAAATAACAGATAAAGAAAATCTAATCGGTTAATTTATTCATTTATTATCGGCAGAAAAAGAGTAACTTTCATTATCTTTGCGCACAAAGGATATAGTTCTTTTATATTAAAAAATTTAAATAGCGATATGGAGTATAATTTCAGAGATATTGAAAAGAAATGGCAACAGAAATGGGTTGACAATAAAACATACAAAGTTGTCGAAGATGCAGAAAAAAAGAAATTTTATGTATTAAATATGTTTCCATACCCTTCTGGGGCAGGTTTACATGTAGGACACCCACTAGGATATATTGCCACGGATATCTATGCTCGTTTCAAACGCTTACAGGGATACAACGTACTAAATCCTATGGGATATGATGCGTATGGACTTCCTGCCGAACAATATGCTATACAAACAGGACAACATCCTGCTATCACAACTTCAAAAAACATCAATAGATATCGCGAACAATTAGACAAAATTGGATTTTGTTTTGATTGGGACCGTGAAATAAGAACTTGTAATCCCGATTATTACCAGTGGACACAATGGGCTTTTACAAAAATGTTTACTAGCTACTACGACACCGCTCAAAACAAAGCACTACCTATTGATCAATTGGTTCGTGTCTTTGAGAAAGAGGGAAATAAAACAGTTCATGCTGCTACCGGAAAAGTTACACCATTTACAGCCGAGGAGTGGAACAATATGACGGAGAAGGAACAGCAAACGCTTCTCATGAACTACCGAATAGCTTATCTAGGCGAAACGATGGTAAACTGGTGCCCTAAGTTAGGCACAGTACTTGCAAATGATGAGGTAGTGGACGGCGTTTCAGAACGAGGAGGATATCCTGTTGTACAACGCAAAATGCGCCAATGGTGTTTGCGTGTATCTGCTTACGCACAACGTTTGTTAGATGGACTAGACCAATTAGACTGGAGTGATTCCTTGAAAGAAACCCAACGCAACTGGATTGGTCGTTCCGAAGGAACAGAGATGATTTTCCAGGTAAAAGAGAGTGATGTAAAGATGAAGATTTTTACAACACGTGCCGATACTGTTTTTGGAGTTACCTTTATGGTTTTAGCTCCAGAGAGTAAACTGGTTGAACAGCTCACTACCGCAGCACAACAAGAGGAGGTAGACAATTATGTGTCTGCCACTAAGAAGCGTACAGAGCGTGAACGAATTGCAGATAAAAAAGTCTCTGGTGTTTTCTCTGGTTCTTATGCCATCAACCCACTTACCAACGAAAATATTCCTATCTGGATTAGCGATTATGTACTTGCTGGATATGGTACAGGTGCAATCATGGCCGTTCCTGCACACGACAGTCGCGACTATGCCTTTGCAAAACATTTTGATTTAGAGATTCGTCCACTTATAGATGGATGTGATGTCTCTGAACAAAGCTTTGATGCCAAAGAGGGAACCTTGATAAATTCGCCAAAAGCAGCTTTTGAAAAGGGTTCAAAACTAAACTTAAATGGTCTATCCGTAGCAGAAGCTATTACTGCAACAAAGAAATTTGTTGAAGAGAATAAGTTAGGAAAAGTAACCACTAATTTTCGTTTGCGCGATGCAATCTTTTCTCGTCAACGTTATTGGGGAGAGCCATTTCCTGTTTACTACAAAGAGGGAATGCCCTACATGATTCCAGCAGATAAACTACCCGTTGAGCTACCAGAAGTAGAGCATTTTTTGCCTACAGAAACAGGAGAACCACCATTAGGAAATGCAACCAAATGGGCTTGGGATACGGTAAACGAGTGTATCACAGAAAATAGTGCAATAGACCAACAAACCATCTTCCCTATTGAGCTAAATACAATGCCTGGTTTTGCAGGTTCATCGGCCTATTATCTACGCTATATGGATCCACATAACCAAAATGCTTTGGTGGATGAAAAGGTAAACCAATATTGGAAAAATGTAGACCTATATATAGGTGGAACAGAACATGCAACAGGTCACCTTATCTATGCACGCTTTTGGAATAAGTTTCTGTTTGACTGCCAAGTAACCTGCACCGAGGAGCCTTTCCAAAAATTAGTTAACCAAGGAATGATTCAGGGTAGAAGTAATTTTGTCTATCGTATTAAAGATACTAACACCTATGTTTCTTTTTCCCTAAAAGAAAAATATGAGGTTACTCCTATTCATGTAGATGTAAATATTGTATCCAATGACTATCTAGATATAGAGGCTTTTAAAGCTTGGAGACCAGAATATAAATACGCAGAATTTATACTAGAAGATGGTAAATATGTATGCGGATGGGCCGTTGAAAAGATGAGTAAATCGATGTTCAATGTAGTTAATCCGGATGTTATCATAGAAAACTATGGTGCAGATACCTTGCGTATGTATGAAATGTTCTTAGGCCCTATCGAACAATCTAAACCTTGGGATACGAATGGTATAGATGGTGTACATCGATTTATCCGCCGTCTTTGGAGCTTATTTTATACTAGAGATGGCGCCTTCTTGTTACAAGATACAGCGCCTACAAAAGAGCAACTAAAATCACTCCATAAATTGATCAAGAAAGTTAGTTCGGATATTGAACAATTCTCTTATAACACTTCTATCAGTGCATTTATGATTTGTGTGAATGAATTAATGGCACAAAAATGCAATAGTATGGCCATCTTCAAAGATCTTATTGTTGTGTTGGCACCATTTGCTCCCCATATCGCAGAAGAGTTGTGGGAAAAATTAGGAGCAACCACAACGGTTTTTGATGCAGAATGGCCCATGTATAACGAAGAATACCTCAAAGAAGATAGCATTAAATATACTATATCCTTTAATGGTAAAGCACGATTCACACTCGATTTTCCTGCAGAAGCAGACAAAGAAACGATTCAAAAAGCTGTTCTTGAAAACGAACAATCGCAAAAATGGATAGAGGGAAAAACCCCTAAAAAAATTATTGTGGTTCCTAAACGAATTGTGAATATTGTAATTTGATTCTACTTATGTCTTGCACGGGTGTCTTTTTAAAGACAAAATATATAAACTTTATTATTGCATGAAACCAACACTAAAAATTAATGTAAAAAGGGAATTGAAAGATTTTATTCTTATCAATTTTGGCATCATTTCGTATGCCCTAGGATGGTCTGCTTTCTTACTTCCCTATAACATTACAACTGGTGGATTAACCGGTATAGCTGCTATCATCTATTATGCTACGGGTATACCTATTCAATTATCTTTTTTTGTAATTAATATCATTTTTCTTGCGTTTTCATTCAAAATATTAGGGGCTAAATTTTGTATAAAGACACTCTATGCTACTTTCTCTATTGCTTTTTTCTTATGGTTTTTTCAATCCTTAACTAGAGGAGCAGATGGTAATTTTATACAAATTATTGGAGCAGGACAAGATTCTATGGCGTGCGTTATAGGAGCTGTGCTCTGTGGTTTTGGTCTAGGTACCGTGTTTGTAAATAATGGAAGTACAGGTGGTACAGATATTATTGCATCTGTAGTAACTAAATACAAAAACATAACCATCGGTCGTACACTTATTTACTGCGATATATTAATCATAAGCTCTTGCTATTTTGTTTTTCAAGATTGGAGAAGAGTGGTTTTTGGATTTGTTACACTAACCATTATGAGTTATGTGGTAGATCTAATTATCAATAGTTCCCGACAATCGGTACAATTTTTTATTATTTCGAAAGAATATGATAGAATAGCAGAGGGTGTAACAAAAGAGATACACAGAGGAGTAACCGTTATGGATGCTACGGGATGGTATAGTAAACAATCTATCAAAACAATGATTATTGTAGCCCGTAAAAACCAATCCGTTTTTCTCTTTAGAATGATAAAAGATATAGACCCTAATGCATTTATCACACAGAGTAATGTGACAGGTGCATATGGAGAGGGTTTTGATAAAATCAAATAAATGAATAAATTATCTCCCCAAACGAACAAAAAGGGAATAAATAATCTATTGCTACTACTAGCAATAGGTTGTTTACTCCCTTTGTTTATTTTATCCATCTATAATCAACCTGCTAACGACGATTATACCTATGCATTGCGAGATATGGATGGTTCTATATGGTCTACTATTGTAGATACATATCTCACCTGGTCTGGACGCTATTTTGCTACGGCTATAGCCTCGTTAAACCCACTTACCTACCATTCACTCACAGCATATCAACTCTATCCTATTGGGTTGTTATTACTCTTTATTAGCTCTATTTACCTACTCGTTTATTCCTGGCTACACAGGGTTGTTAATCCATATTCTATAGTAGGACTAACTGCCCTACTACTTATTCTTTACCTAATAAAAGCACCCAGTATTAGTGAGTCGTTTTATTGGTTCTCAGGTTACGCAGCGTATACCATTCCAATGCTTCTTTTTTGTGGTATATTAGCCTTACTCCGTAAGAAAAAAAACGTATGCCATTTTACACTCGCTACACTTTTAATTGTTGCTATTGTTGGTTCAAATGAGATCTCTGCTGTTATCACTACACTACTACTCGGTGCTATCTGTATAGAATATTATCTCCAAAAAAAACAGGTCAATTGGTACTTTTTAGGTCTGGCACTCGTAGCTGCTTTATGCATCTTAATCGTTATTCTATCCCCAGGAAATGCCATACGAATGGAGGGACAGGTTAGCTCTTCCAATTGGATATGGACCATTGGTGGAAGCTTCTTACAAAGTTGTTCCTGGTTTGTTCTATGGGCGCCTACCCTACTACTTGTCACCTTTATTTATATCCCGGTTTGGGGATTAAAACTAGCAAATACAGATCTACCATTTTTAAAAAAAATACAAAAACTGCCGTTCACTCGACTCTTTATCTATTTTTGTAGCATCTTGTTTATTGCCCATATACCCCCCACTTACGGACTTGGAACAGTGGTTATTGGGCGAATAGCAAATGTAATCTATCTCTACTACATCGTTGGTTGGTTTTTCCTGGTGCAACTTCTTATCTTTCAGTATAAAGAAAGTATAGAAACCTATTATAAACATCGGCTTGCTTGGGTAGTGACCTATGGGCTGCTATTTATTTTTATTTTTAATAATGTAGTCTCCTTAAATAATAATATAGGAACTTCCTACGTTGATTTAATAACAGGAAAAGCTTATCATTACAGTATCGAGATGCAAAATAGATATAAGATAATGAAAGACAACCAGAGTTCAAACGACACGATTGTATTGCCAGCTCTTGAGTATATACCACAGACAATCTATTTTAATGACCTATCAGATGAAACCGATTATTGGGCCAATAAAGATTGTCAAACCTATTGGAATTGCAAACCATCCATTTTATTACATAAGATAAACAGCTTACCAACCAGCAATTTTGAACAACTCAAGGCATTTGGAAAAAAAATAAGAAGAAAAAATTTTAGTAAAAAGGAATGAAAAAACTAGTCTTTGCTACCAATAACAAACATAAGTTAGAAGAGCTACGCGCTATCTTAGGTTCTACCCTAACACTCTTATCACTAGAAGATATCCATTGTGATGTAGATATTCCAGAAACAGCCGACACTTTAGAGGGAAATGCTATCCTTAAAGCAAAATATATTAAAGAGCAGTATGGTTTAGATTGCTTTGCAGACGATACTGGATTAGAGATAGAAGCGCTTAACAATGCCCCTGGTGTTTTTTCTGCACGTTATGCTGGTAGTGATAAAGATGCAGCAGCCAACATGAATAAGGTGCTCGATAAGTTGGGCAATACTACCAATAGAACTGCACAGTTTCGTACCGTTATTGCATTGATGATTGGGGAGGAAACAAAACTATTCGAAGGTATCGTAAAAGGACAAATTACAACCCAAAAAGAGGGCGAATCGGGCTTTGGTTACGACCCGATATTTCAACCAGAGGGATATACTAAAACATTTGCGCAATTAGGCGCTGCTACTAAAAACAGTATTAGCCACAGAGCAAAGGCTGTTCATCAATTATGTAAATTTCTCACACACTTAAACGTATGAAAAAAATAATCTTTTCTATTTATTGGATTGTCTGTTTATGCACAATACAAGCAATACCTATAGGCAATTGGAAAACATTTCTGTCTTATCACGATGCGCAAAAATCGGTTATTGCAGATAACTTAATATATGTGCTTAGTAGTAATTCTCTTTACTCCTACAACACAGCAGATAGTAGCATTAGAACCTACGATAAAGTCTCTTTGCTTTCTGACTGTGATATACAACATATCGATTATTGTACAGCTC
>JAQWAN010000046.1 GCA_028707655.1 Bacteroidaceae bacterium | reverse complement strand
AACCCATAGGAGGTGGTATGCTTGCTGCCACCTTTATTGATAGATGGTATAGAACCGATAGGCGTTTTGCTGATAAGAGGTTATTGGAGGTATGCTAGCTGCCCCTTCTTATTGGGGTAGATGGTGTATAGCCGATAGGCAGCTTAGCCCTATTTCCTTTTAATATGCAAACCAATACTCTCAATACCTTTTACTTTTTCATCTCCCATGCAATGCCAAATGCGGTATTCTGTATGCGGAGTATAGTGGTTATATAGGAGTAGTGCACTTTGTTTGTAGATGTTACCTGCTCCCTTCCAAGTGCCCTGTTCATTTGTGATAGGGTAATTAAATGTATCTATACGTGTCACCTGATTATTTGTTCTACATTCCATGCAGAGCAGGAGTGATGTATATGCATATTTTGTGGTGTTTCTAACCTCTAGAAGCACTTGTTTATTGCTTATTGAATCGTTCACTATAGGTTTAAAAACAAGTGTATCCCCCCTTTCCCATCCATTAAGATGAACAGATAAAAAGGAGTGAAACAATGTACTTGGTAGGCAAGCACTTACTAGTATTAGTAGTGTGCTTGCCATCATATATTTTTTAATTCTTGTCATTAGAGTATGCAATAGAACTATTCAGCAGGCGTTTCCTTAGGCTTATTTGTCCGGTTATTCCTTCTTCTTGGGTTTCTATTTGTTTTCTTTGCATCATTGGCAGGAGCTTCTTTATTCTCGACCTTTTTGGTATTATTTACCTCTTTCTTTGCTCTTTTAGCTGCCTCCGGTTTTGTTCTTTCGGGTTTATTTCGTTGCTCTTTTCTAACTGTATCTTTTTTAGCCCCGTCATTCTTGCCCGATGGACTATTTGTTCTTGTAGGCGTTGGTCTATTGTTACCACCTGCTTTATTGTCGTTAGGTGCTATTCTTTTTCTTCTTTTGTTGTTTCGTTTTGGTTGTTCCTGATTTTTCTTGTCGAAACGAGTTAGACTGTCTTGGTTAAGAATTCCCGATTCGGTCTCGGATTTTTTGTCCACCTCTTCGAGTGAGAGTCTTTCAGGTTTTTCCCCTTTTCTATTCATGTTGATAATCTCGAAAGCTCTTCTGCCGCTGATAGCAACCAGATTAGCTGCAAAGTTTTTATCGCTGGAATAGGTTATTTCATTTTTCAGGATATCTGCTTTAAAGAAGTAGAAAGTACCATCTATTGTCTCTAGTTTAATCTCTCTTGATGGTAAGCGTTTCTGTGCCTCCACATATTCATCTACCTCATAGTTCAGACAACATTTCAGTTTAGCACATTGTCCTGCAAGTTTCTGTGGATTTAGTGAGATATCTTGTATACGTGCTGCATTGGTAGAAACAGAAACAAAATTTGTCATCCACGAAGCGCAGCAGAGCTCTCTACCGCAAGGTCCAATACCACCAATTCGTCCAGCCTCTTGTCGTGCACCAATCTGTTTCATCTCTATACGTACTCTAAACGCATCCGCAAGCACTTTGATTAAACGTCTAAAGTCCACCCTTTCGTCGGCAATATAGTAGAAGATAGCTTTATTGCCATCCCCTTGGTATTCCACGTCGCCAATTTTCATTTTTAGATCTAAGTCTTCCGCAATTTTACGTGCACGAATCATTGTTTCGTGTTCTTTTGCTTTGGCCTCATTATATTTATCAATGTCGATAGGTTTGACCTTTCTGTAGACACGTTTTATTTCAGAGTCGGCTCTAAAACGTATTTTTTTCATTTGCAGGCGCACCAATTTACCGGTAAGTGTAACCGTTCCTACATCGTGTCCAGGTGAAGATTCAACCGCCACCACATCGCCTTTTACAAGCTCTAGGTTATTGCTGTTTCTATAATATCCCTTGCGTGTATTTTTAAATTGCACCTCAATCAAATCCTCCTCTTTGCCATTTTCTGGTATATCCGCCAGCCAATCATAGACATTCAGTTTATTATTTTGTCGGGAGCAACCTTTAGCGCAAAGTTGTTTTTTTTGTTTATATTCTATATTACTCATATTATTCTATTTATACCGTTATCTTTTCAGAAGCATTATCATTTTCATAGAGAAATCGAAGAAAACCATTTTAGGGTTTACGTTTTGTTCAATATGTTGTTGTGCTTCACTTAGTTCGGTCATTATATCGACCACATTTTTCTCATTGATAAAAGGGGAGAATCGCGTAGAGAACTCTTTTTCTCTAGCCGTAAGATAATTCATTTCTTCCTGATGAAAATTATAGACAAAATTTTCTCGAATCATCTGTTGTGCATATTCTAAAAAGGCTTTTTGTCGTTCCCGTCCTACGCCTGCCAATTTAAAGCTCCAAGCATGCATCTCTTTTAGTTTTCGAAGATAAGACATTCTCATGAGCTCCACAAAGAGTTCAAAATAATACAATGTCTCTTCACTCACTTGCACTGCTTCTACCGCTTTGATGAAATTGCCATTGGCATTATGTGCAATATGTGTGGCCTCCTTTGGTGGAAGTGCAAATCGATTAATCAGTTCTGTGCTAATCGCTTCGTTCTCAATAGCAGGAATTTCAATACGTTGCGTCCTACTTATTATGGTAGGTAATAAAAGTCCAGGATTTTCTGAAACCAGTAAAAAGATGGTTTTTTGCGGTGGCTCTTCTAACAATTTCAACAATTTGTTGGCACACTCTGTCATCATCTTTTCTGGTAGCCAGATGATGGCTATTTTGTATCCGCCCTGGCTCGCAACATAGCTTAGCTTCTGTGCAATAATGTCACTCTCTTTGGTGTAGATGCGTAGTTGTTGGTTCTCTGCACCAATCTCTTTGAGCCAAGTGGCATTATTAAAATAGGTAGAGTGGAGCAGCATTTTTCTCCATTCCTCTAAGCAATCGCTAGAGAGTGTTTCTTTACTTTTCTTTTTAAATACCGGAAAGATAAAATGTAGATCGGGGTGTATCAGTTTAGAGAATTTTACACACGATGGGCATACGCCACAAGCATCTTTTTCTCCCTTATTAGTGCATAATAAGTAGCGAGCATAAGCCAAAGCAAGCGCCATTTTTCCTACTCCTTCTTTTCCGCAAAAGAGCTGCGCATGTGCCATACGGTTATTATTAATCTCTTGGATTAAACTTTTCTTAATGGCATTCTGACCTATTACATCTGAAAAAAACATGTTTTTATCTTTTCTTTTTTATAAATTAAGCTACTAATAATCAAGGCTCTTTTGCAAAAATAAGAAAAAAGCGTGCTATTATGGCATATATTTCAATTAACTTCTTTCTTTCTTGACCGATGAATAGATCTAAGTTCGTCTGCTCATTTGTAATTAGCCCATAAAAAAGTAGCTTCTCTATTCTTACGCTTTACGTAGGTTGTTGTAATACGTATCCAATAAATATTTTGCAGCAACAAACGAAGTCTTTGAGCCATTGAGCACCATGTTTTCGTTTTCCGCTAATAGACTGTTGATTGCTTTATCGTTGTAGAAACTCTCTTTTAGCTGTTGATTAATGGTTTCGTACATCCAATATTTAGCCTGTTCGTTTCGTTTGTGGTCAAAATAGCCATTCTTTTTTACGAAATCGATGTATTGGTCAATCATGGTCCAGATCTCTGCAATGCCCAGTCCATAGAAGCCCGAATAGGTAAGCACCTGTGGTTCCCAATCCGATTCAGGTTTAGGAAAGAGATGCAGTGCATTTTTAAACTGCGTAGCTGCAAGGTTGGCTTTATCAATATTGTTTCCATCGGCCTTGTTGATAACAATACCGTCGGCCATCTCCATGATACCTCTTTTGATACCCTGTAACTCATCGCCAGTACCTGCTAGTTGAATCAGAAGAAAGAAATCGACCATAGAGTGACAAGCTGTTTCACTTTGTCCTACACCCACAGTCTCCACAAACACCTTGTCGTATCCCGCTGCTTCACATAAAATGATAGTCTCTCTTGTCTTTCGTGCTACACCTCCCAATGAGCCTGCTGTTGGGCTAGGTCGGATAAAAGAAGCAGGATGCACCGCCAATTTCTCCATTCGCGTTTTATCGCCTAATATACTTCCTTTCGATCGTTCACTACTTGGGTCAATGGCCAACACCGCTAGTTTGCCACCTTTCTCTAGCTCATGCAGTCCAAACACATCAATGGATGTACTCTTTCCAGCTCCTGGTACGCCACTAATACCTATTCGGATAGATTTACCGGAATAGGGTAAGCATTTTTCAATAACCTCTTGTGCCACCGCTTGATGCTCAGGTTTTACGCTCTCTATCAAAGTGATAGCGCGACTTAGAATTGTCACATTTCCTTTGATGATGTTTTCCACATAATCATTGACCGAGAGTTCTCTTTTAACCTTTCTCTTTCTCTTTTTTAGATAAGGGCTCACAGCAGCTGGTTGTTCGATACCTTTGTTAACTGTTAAACCTGTATATACTGTTTCATTTTCATGATGTTCCATAGTGTGATGATTTAATCGTTATTTGTCTAATAAGATGGACGCAATAGGATTTTGCGGATCGTTAGAGACTAATATAATTCGGTTGTATACCTTCGACTTTGATTTCTTAAGTAGTTTTCCGGAGACCTTAATCTTCAGCTTAGCCACTGTTCCCGGTAAGATTTCTTTGTGAGAAAGACTTACACTAATTGCTGGGTGAAAGAGTTGTATCTCTTTTATTTTCAGTGTCGATTTTCCTTGATTTGCAATGTTAACATTAAATTTCGTTTTCTTGTACGTGGGCAATCCCTTAATGCTAATATGTTTTGTAGAGAAATCAATCTTAGGTGCCATTTTACGTTGTTGCTCCGTAAGGTTAGAGAAGTTGGGTACTAATGTAGCTGCCACGTTTATCTCGTTCTCCTCTCCTACCTTATCTCCTGGGAATCGGGAGATGTAGATAGAGGTCTGTGTTAACCCATAGTGGTGTAGCTTGTCGGCTAGTAGTGTAAGTGTAAGCGTTGCTTTTTCGCCCGATTTAACTGTTTTAGCATCACTCTCTAGTTGTAAGAAGGGTGGGAGATGCATTAAAACAGGTTTGTAACTCTCACTCGATTGATTAACCACCTCCAATTGTATGGTCTTGTTTACCCCCTCTTGCGTGGTTTCAAACTCTAGGTTTCTGTTGTTCACTGCAAGATTACCAATTTTAAAGGGATGTGATTTAGAAAAGTCGAGCTGTTTGTAGCTCACATTGCCCAGTAGAGTGAGGTAGACGGGATAGTCGGATGTATTGGTGTAGATGCCAATTGACTTATTGAAATGGCCTAATGCCTTTGCATCGTAGGTAGCATTTACAATACCGGCCTCCCCTGGTGCGATTGGTGTTTGTGTCCAATTAGCGATAGTACATCCGCACGAAGAGGTCACATTAACGATAACCAATGCACTGTTGCCTGTGTTTTGAATAGAAAAAGAAGCCGTTGAAGGCGTTTTCCAAACGATATTTCCAAAGTCGTACTTTTTCTTATCGATTTTAAGTTTTGGTTGTGCCACTAGTGTGGATGATACCATTAAAAACAGCAGTGCTGTGAGTGTGTATATGCGTTTCATTCGTTGAATTCTTATCGTATCGTTAATAACTTCTACAAATTTACAGAATTTCTCCTAATAGCTCTACTATATTGCAGAATATTAACGAAGAAATCCTTTCTCTTTTGTTCTGTTCAATAGAATCGGTTTTAACCATGTGTTCAACACAAGCAGGTAAAAACACCTGTTTTTTTAGAAGCAAAACCCCCTTTTTGAAAAAACAGCTGTCTTTAGATCAAAAAGGAGCTGTATTTGGAGTAAAATACAGCTGTTTTTACCTCAAAAACTACCTATATATTCAGTCAATTACTACCTCTATTTTACAAAAAAAAGCCATCTTAGTAAGAGTATTACTAAGATGGCTTATAGGGTTTGGGCGATAAAAAAGGACTATTCCTCTTTCATGGATGCATTGATTGCTTCAATTTTTTTATACACTAAAGCTTGCTCTATTTTTAGTTGATCCACCTTCTTGGTGATTTCGTTAACAAGACTGTTTCCTTTTTTAGAAGTACTCGTTAAGAATCCTATATTGTTTTCGTAGGTGAGTATCTCATTTTTCATTCTATCGTAGATACGAACCAGTTTTTCTCGTTCTCTATATAGTGAGTTACTATCCTTCTCTTTTCCAATAGACGATTTGAAGTTATTCAAACGTTCGTTAGAAGAGTTGATATGTAAAGCTTCAAATAGATCGTCAACAAGTGAATGGAATTGTTTAAACAATTTATCTTTCTCTCTGTAAGGCACATGTCCAATATTGTTCCATTCTTTGATAATCTCTCTAACTCTTTTCTGATCCTCTTTTGCCACTGTTTTTTTGATGGTTTCTAGTTCAGCAATCAGTGCTTTTTTAGCGGTTGCGTTTTCTGCCTCTGCAGAGTGTTGGGTAGCATTAGCTGTATTTCTTTTTTCAAAGAAATAATCGCAAGCAGTAATGAAACGTTGCCAGATGCTTTCGGAGTGTTTTTTTGGTACAGGTCCAATTGTTCTCCACTCTTTTTGTAGAGCAGATAGTGTAGCAGATGTTTCTTTCCAATCTTCGCTATCTTTTAACGCTTCTGCTTGTTCACAGATAGCTGTTTTTTTCTGTAGATTAAGTGCAAATTGTTCTTTTTGTTGTTTAAAGAAGAGTCCTTTTTTACCGAAAAACATGTCGCAAGCAGCACGGAAACGTTCAAATATTTTTACATTTTCTTTACGAGGTGCGTAGCCTATACCTTTCCACTCCTGTTGCAAGGCTATAATTTTTTTGGTAGCAGCGTCCCATTCGGAGAAATTGTGTAATTTCTCATAGTCGATATGCTCTATTGTTTCGCATAAAACTGTTTTTGTAGCTAGGTTCTTTGTTTCTTTCTCCTTTTTTACCTCAAAATAGTCTTGATGACGCCTGTTAATCTCGGTAGAGGCTTGTTTAAATCTCTTCCAGATACCTTCGCGTAACTCTTTGGGGATAGGACCAGCGTTTCTAAACTCAAGATGCAAGTTTTGCAGTTGATGGAATGCAGAGATAACATCTTCTGTTTCTAACAATTTCTCGGCAGCTTCGCAAAGACGCGTTTTGATTTCTAGATTCTTTCTTAAATCGTACTCTCTAAACTCATTGTTCAGTTTAAGCGTATCGTAATATTGTTCTATGTGTAATTGATAGTTCTTATAGAGTTCCGTAATTTTAGACTCCGGAATGAGCTTAGATTCTCTCCATTTTTGTTGCAATTCCTTTACCTCATGGTAGCAGTTATCCGCTTCCTCTGGGTTGTTTGTCAATGCTTTTAAACGGTCGATAATACCTAAACGAATGGCCAAGTTTGCCTCTTTCTGTTTCTCCAGCTCTTGGTGATAGGCCATTTTTTGTTCTTTAATGATGGCTAATAGACGTTTAAGCTCCTGCTCTCGTGCATCTGGTTGTGCAATAAAATCTTCTGCTACACCACCAGCGGCAATAAAGGCTGACTTTTCTTTGTCTTGTGCAGCTTTATGTAGCTTATAAAAAAGAGGTTTCAGTGCATCGACTTCTTGTTTTTTGCCTTTTGTAGAATCCTCAGAAAGGACTTTCAAACGAGCTAATACATCGTCAATCGTTTCCATCTTAGTTGGTTCGGTTGCGGTAGTAACAACTGTTGCGTCTGCTTTAGCTGGCTCGGTTGCCGTAACAACAACTGTTGCATCTGCCTTAGCTGGCTCAGTAGCTGTAGCAACAACAGTTGCATCTGCCTTAACCGCCTCGGTTGCTGCAACAGTAGTAGTTGCATCTGCTTTGACTGTATCGGTTGGTGCAACAGCAGCGTTTGCATCTACTGTGTCTGTTGAGTCAGTCTTAATCTCTTTTTCGTTTACAGTTTCGCCCTTTTGTGGTTGAATCATGTCTTGAGAATCCATCATTGTTATTCTTTTAATAGTTGTGGAATAGCTCCACCGTTAATTCGGGTACAAATTAATAAAATATTATTTGTATATGATACAAATACGTCTACTTTTTTTTATAAATACTAAATACGTAGCTCTTTAGCTTCTTTATGCGCCTAATAGTACTGTAATACCCATATATAAGAGCATGCCGATAATATCGTTTGTGATTGAGATAAAGGGTCCAGTAGCTATGGCAGGGTCAATTCTTAATTTTTCTAGTGTCATGGGGACTAATGTTCCAAAAATAGAGGCAAACATCACCACTGCAAATAGACTGATAGGTACCGAATAGGTTACCGTTGCAGCTGTGCCAAAACGGAACAGGTTGTAACCATATACAATCAAGGAGATGATAGCGGCATTAATCATAGCTACCAACGACTCTCTAAATACTTGTTTAGTGATATCTTTTGCTTCGAGTGTTTTGTTGGCTAGGCCTTGTACCACGATAGCAGAGGATTGTGTTCCTACGTTTCCTCCTGTTCCACCAATAAGTGGGATAAAGAGTGCCATCTCTGGGTGTGAGGCTAGTGTAGTGCCAAAGTTACCTAGGATAACCGAGTTACCTATTCCTCCTAGCATACCGATAATTAACCAAGGCAACCGCGCACTGGTTTGTTGAAAAATACTATCGGTGGTTTCTATATCTTTTGATAGTCCAGATGCCAATTGATAGTCGCGCTCTGCTTGTTCACGCACCTCATCCATTGCATCATCTACTGTGATGCGTCCTAATAACCGACCAATACTATCTACTACTGGCACTGCTACTAAGTCGTATTTCTCAATAATCTGCACCACCTCATCAATAGGAGTATTAACATGTACTGCTATTGGGTCTTTTTTCATCACATGCTTCACCTTAGAGGCAGAAGGGTTGGTAATCATCTTCTTTAATGGGAAAACGCCTTTTAATCGTTCCACATCATCAACAATATAGACATAATAAATCTCGTCCATATCTTCGGCCTGTTGACGCATCTGTATCAAACATTCCGGCATACTCCAGTTCTCGTTTACGACAACCATTTCGGTACCCATGATACCACCGGCAACATCCTCGTCATATTTTAACAAGTCGACAATATCGCCAGCTTGTTCTAGATCTTCAATATGCGAGAGAATCTCCTCCTTTTTCTCATCGTCCATGTCGCGGATAATCTCCACAGCATCATCGGTGTCCATATAATCGAAGAAGCGTTTGGCAATAATTTCAGAGGGGATAAGATGTAAGAATTCATTACGAATATCCTCATCCATCGCCACTAAAACATCGGCTGCTGTTTCATCGTCTAGTAAGATATATACAAAACGAGCTTGTTCTGGTTTTAATTCGTTACACAACTCTGCAATATCTGCATGGTGTAAGTCGCTTAATAGCTCTTTAACCTTGTTGGTTTCTTTCTGCTCTATTAAGTTTTTTATTGTGTTAAGTAGTTCCTCTTCCATCTCTTCGTGCTTTTTGGAATGATTACTCTTTTTTTTGCTCACTCGGTAAGAGTGGGGTTGGCTGCTTGTTTAGCTAATTCTTCTGCTACCTGATTGGTCATGGTTACAAATTCTGCTACCGACAATTGTTCTGGACGTTTGGTAAAGAATGGATCGGCATAGATAGCACAGTCTTTCCCCAATAAAGGTTTAAGTGAATTACGTAGTGTCTTTCTGCGTTGGTTGAACGTGGTTTTGATAACCGTCTTAAACAATTTCTCATCGCATCCGAAGGTGGTTACATCGTTACGGGTCATACGTATCACTGCACTCTTTACCTTCGGAGGAGGGTTGAACACCGTTTCTGAAACGGTAAAGAGGTATTCTATTTTAAACCAAGCTTGTAGAAGTACACTTAAGATACCATAACTCTTTTTGCCCGGAGCAGATGCGATACGTTCGGCCACCTCTTTTTGAATCATACCCGTGCAACAAGGAATTTGGTCCTTGTTCTCGAGCACTTTAAAAAAGATCTGACTCGAGATGTTATAGGGATAGTTGCCTGTTAACACAAATGGTTTGCCCTCAAAAAGGGTAGATACATCCATGGCTAGGAAGTCGCCCTCTATAATATGGTTCTCCAATTGTTCATAATGCTCTTTTAGATAAGCAACCGATTCGCGGTCTAACTCTACTACATCTAATGGTCGCTCTTTTCGGAGCAAGAATTGTGTAAGTACTCCCATACCAGGACCTACCTCTAGAACGGGTAGCTCAGGATAGATGTCAACAGTGTTGGCAATGTCTTGGGCTATTTGTAAATCTTTCAGGAAGTGTTGTCCTAAGCTCTTTTTGGGTCTTACTTTATTCATTATTTTCTTTTTTAGCTAAATAGTATGTGCTTTACTACAGATACTGTTATATTTGCAGTTCGCAAAGGTATGAAATATAAGAATATAGTAGCTTGAAAAAGATAATTAAAACAGTTTTGGAGGTCATTTTTCCGCTTATTTTAGGTGGTTTGATATTATTGTGGGTCTATCGCGATTTCGATTTCTCCAAATTAAAGGATGTAGCATTAGAAAAGATGAACTATGGATGGATGGTAGCCACCCTTTTCTTTGGTGTAACCAGTCATGTGATTAGAGGCATGCGATGGCAACTTGCTTTAGAGCCATTGGATATGTACCCCAAGCGGCGTAACTGTATTTATGCCATTTTTATATCGTATGCCGCGAGCATTGCTATCCCACGTGTGGGGGAGGTGTCAAGAT
>JAQWAN010000278.1 GCA_028707655.1 Bacteroidaceae bacterium | reverse complement strand
TATGGCCTTCTTAGGTGCTGCCTTTGGTAGCTTTATAGGCAATACGGTTCTAATCTGCACAGCGCAGATAAGCAGTGTAAGCAGTGATATCCAGATCAATTTGCGGTAGAAAACCAACCAAAACAGTGAAAAGAACACCATGATGAGTAGGAAGATAGGAAAGACGATACCCAGTCCAGACAAAAACGGAAAGCGATTAGGTGGGATATAGGGTGAAAAAGCAGACACAACCATAGCTACTGCAAAAAATATATTTGTCAGCAAGATAACCATTCGTATGAACCCAAAAAGCTTTTTCATGTTTCTATTTTTTACTCGCGTCAAAAAGTGCTTTCTTTTCCGCTGCAGTCAGACTCTCATAGCCAGATTTTTTAAGTTTATCTAAGATGGTATCAATTTTAGCAGTATCTCTTTTTTGTTCTGCTTTATATTGGTAGTCCCTCTCTCTACTGCCATAATGCACCTTCATCTTAGGTCGTTTTCTCTCTTTAGAGAAGATGGTTTCCACCCAATTAATAAGTCGTTGAAGCGGTGTAGTGATCCATGCGGTTAGGTCCACCCCTTTGTTTAAGCCATAAGTAAAGAGTAAACCAGCGATAGCGCCTCCTAGATGAGCAACATGCCCGCCCGTATTACTGCTTGGCATTAATAACAGGTCTAGTACAACAAAGCCAATAGCAATATATTTAAGTGGCCAGCGTCCCAAAAGAAAGAGTTGCACCTGATAGTTCGGTTCTCTATAAGCCACCGCAGTAATTAGCGCCAATATAGAGGCCGATGCTCCAAGTAATGGTATATCTCCTTGGTTTGCCATTGCGGGGAATAAGTTGTAGACCAGTAAATAAAGAAGGCCTCCAAGTAGTCCCCCCCAGATATAGACGCCACGATAGTGTTTGGAAGAGAAAAACAGTAAAAAGAGTTGTCCAAATCCATATAAACAGATCATGTTAAAGAAGAGATGACTCAGCTGTTCATGTAGAAACATATAGGTAAAAATGCCCCATGGTTTTTGTAGGAAATGTCCCACATTAGAGTAGAGCATAAAGGAGTTCGTCAGCGGTGCCGATGTTAGTTGGAAGAGCCAATGCACAAGTGCGGCAAAACTGATGAATAGAAAAACGGCAATATTACAATAGATAAATTGTAAATTGATATTCTTCGCTGTAAAGGTTCTGTATAACTGTTTAATATCAATCATAGTTGCGATGCTTTTTTTTCCAATAGAGAATAAGCGCTAATCCAAAGAGCATACCTCCTAAATGTGCAAAATGTGCAATGTTATCACTGCTATTAATCATACCTAGATAGAGTTCAATGGCCGCATAACCTATTACAAAAAACTTAGCTTTGATAGGGAAGGGTATTGGGAAAATAAACATTCTTTCGTCAGGGAATAACATTCCAAAAGCAAGCAAGATGCCATACACAGCTCCCGAAGCCCCAATTGTAATCATCCTATTCAAGTAGCTAGCCATTGGAATGGCAAGTCCACTTCCAATATCCACGTTAGTATAGCCAGATAACACCGTTGCATAATGAATATATTGAATAATCTCTTGAATAAGCCCTGCTCCAATACCACAGACCATGTAATAGATGAGGAAATGTTTGATGCCCCATACTTTCTCTAGGATACGTCCAAACATCCAAACCGCAAACATATTAAAGAAAAGATGTTCAAAATTGGCGTGCATAAACATATAGGTTACCAATTGAATAGGGTTAAAATCGTCTGCTAAGAAAAAATGCAGACCCAAATATTGGTCGAGCGAAATGCCGCGATTTTCAGCCACTAAGCTTCCCAAGAAAAAGAGCACATTAATAATCAAGATATTTTTAGTTGCTTTTGGCATACGGTTCTATTTACGTTAGTTGTATAATCTCACAAACGTACAAATAAAATTTTTATTAACGAGGCAAAAGGGTGTATCTGTTTTGTTTTTTTCAATAACTCTGTCTATTTTTTTAGTTTTTTTATTTGAATTATCATTTTCATTGCTTATGTTTGTGAAACCAAGGTATTTATAAGATTAATTAACAATGAGATGTTATGAATAAAGCAGAAATAGCAAAAGCGGTAGCAAAAGGATCAGGATTGAACGAAGAAAATGCGCAAAAAGCGATTGATGCTCTTGTTGCATGTGTTGGTTCCTCCTTAGAATCTGGTGAGAAGGTATATGTTGCTGGCTTGGGCACCTTTGATGTAAAAGAGCGCATGGCACGTACAGGGATAAACCCAGCTACGAACGATATTGTTCAGATACCTCATCGACGCGTAGTTAGATTTCGAGTATCTACCTCCTTAGCCAAGCGTGTTCGCTAAATAAAAACGTATGTACTGGTGTGATTTATAGGTAGTTCTTTTGGACTACTTTCTTGTAATGTAAAGGCTGTTCAACTCCACTTGAGCAGCCTTTTTTGTATTATACTGTTTTATTTCTTTTTTCTTTTGTTTTATATTATTATAACTCTAATACTTTTCTGTCGTAGGAAAATTGTATCTTTGCCATTCATTAACAGATAAATAAACAAACAATAATATGAAGATTGAAACAGCCCTCATCAAAGCT
>JAQWAN010000277.1 GCA_028707655.1 Bacteroidaceae bacterium | reverse complement strand
TACCAAATTTGGAAACGCCATCAACAAAAATAGCATTTACATTCACTATATAGGAATGTCTCCAATCTCGTAATTAGCAATATAGTTTTGGATATTCTCGATACAGCAATCATCCCCTACGGTAACATTGTGCAGCGTCACATGCCTTAGTCCAGCTTCTTTCACAATGCTACCAGGCAGCGTAAACACATCGTTAAACCGTCCTAGACGAACCACACCAGAGAAATGGGCATGATGTACACGAGAAGGCGTAAAGGCACTGTCCACTTCAACAAGGGCCCAGTTGTCCGAGTTACAAGCCTGCATCTCCAATTGAGAGATCTCACTGCTTGTAAGTTTTCTGTAAGTTTTCATTTTAGTAAGTTTAGTTTTTTTCGTCCTACAATATATAGGGTATAGTTTTTGTGGTAGCACTAAACAAAGCTGTATAGCACATATAGCATAGTCTACATACTATATATACAACAATGCATACCATTTTGTTTAGCCCCAAAAAAGGAGCCTGTAATTAGGCTCCTAGTTCCTTTATACAGCTAATAGCAGCAGGTTTTTACTCCTCTACCGCATACTGTTCAAACAAGAAATTATTATAGGGATATTTCTTTATATGCAATTCCTTAACCCTACTATATAGCTCTTTTTTAAACGCATCCATATTCAATTTCTCCTTAGCAGAAATAAACATACAATTACCGTTCGTCTTTTCTGTCCATAGTTGCATCACCTTTTCCAATGGCCAATTTTCTCGGAGCACAGGTGTTAAATCGTCCTCCTCTTTTTTGACATAGGTATAAGCATCTATCTTATTAAAGATAAGCAGCGATGGTTTATCCGCCACATCCAAATCGGCTAGAGTACGTTCCACCACGGTAATCTGTTCCTCAAAATCGGAATGAGAAATATCTACAAGATGGAGTAGTATATCCGCCTCACGCACCTCATCCAATGTCGACTTAAAAGAGTCCACCAAATCGGTTGGTAGTTTTCTAATAAAGCCAACCGTATCCGATAGTAAAAAGGGCAGGTTTTCTATAATCACTTTTCGCACCGTTGTATCCACGGTAGCAAAGAGTTTATTCTCAGCAAACACCTCACTTTTTGCCAGTTGATTCATTAATGTCGATTTACCCACATTGGTATATCCCACTAGTGCCACTCGGATTAAGCCACCACGGCCCTTTCGCTGCGTTTTTTTCTGCGTATCTATATCTAATAGACGTGCTTTAAGAAGCGACATTCTGCTTAAGATAATACGTCTATCCATCTCTAGTTGTGTTTCACCAGGACCACGCAGGCCTACCGATCCACCCTTTCCAGAGCCACCACCTTGCCGTTCAAGATGCGTCCATAAGCGCTGCAATCGGGGCAACATATATTTATATTGCGCCAACTCCACCTGTGTCTTTGCACTAGCTGTTTGTGCGCGCATAGCAAAAATATCTAAGATGAGTGAGGTTCGATCCAGAATTTTAACTTTCAGTTCCATTTCAATATTACGAATCTGATTAGCCGTTAATTCATCATCAAAAATCACCATTCCAATTTCTTTCTCCGTTTCTTCCGAAGCAAGAATATATTCTTTTATCTCTTGTAATTTTCCTTTACCTACGTATGAAACCTTATTAGGGTGGTCCAATCGCTGTGTAAATCGCTTAGCAACCTCAGCACCAGCTGTTTCTGCCAAGAAATCCAACTCATCCAAATACTCCTCTGTTTTTCGCTCATCCTGTGTACGCGTCACCAATCCCACTAAAACAGCGCATTCCGTCTGCGCTTCCGACAATACAAATTCTTTCATATGTTATCTCCTTAAAATAGTCTAGCAAATATAAGAAAAATATAGAGGCTTCATAAAAAAGAGAGAAATAAAAAAAGCATAGCAGCAATATTAATTGCTGCTATGCTATCTATTATTTAGTGCACTAGATGCCTAAGCATCCGTTGTACTTATCGATATTACATACTTACCACAAACCAGTTAGTAGCATCCGCTGTGTCTTCAAAACGAATGGATGTTGGTAAAGCTGGGTCATTAGGTATTAATTTCCAAGTTTTCGACATAATAAAGGAAACAACATAGGTGTCATAGAAACTAAATGCGCCTGCATTCAATCCAGGAACCATATCCGTAAACTGTAACTCATCCGTTGTTCCAGCAACAGGAACAGGTGTATACCCAAACACACCTTGGTAAGTACCAGCAGCTAGTGCTGAATAGAAGTTAACACACCAATAAGGATCATCAGAGCTATAGTTTCTACCCATATAAGCCAATACCGTACTACCACCATAATTAGCGCTTAAAGAAGCATTAGAAGCGGTAAATCTTGCTGCCATAGAGGCACTCATATTATCCGTTATTGGGTTAGATGCATCCGAGAAGTCAACATCAAACAACCACTGTGTTTGTGTAGCAGCGAACACTTCGTTTAAAGGAGGATATACTTTTTGGAAGTAGATATCGTGTCCCTCATCCGAACAGATCAAGCGGTCTGTAGCAGCGTCGAAAGTAAAGTTTTGTATAGTACCTTCCTCTTCAGTAGGACTAAGAGAAATAGGTGCATAAAAACGCATACCCTCTTTAGTA
>JAQWAN010000276.1 GCA_028707655.1 Bacteroidaceae bacterium | reverse complement strand
CATCGTAAAGGACACCGCCCGTTTACCCACTAAGGAGCGTTGCAACGCACGTTGTCTCTTTTCCCATCGTCTCATTTGGGGCAGGTCTTGCAAATCGCCAGCTAATGATTTGATGAGCGAACGTATTTGCTCGCCATGAAGTGGTAGTGTGGGTATAAAATAATGCTCCAGCGCATACACACTCACTAGGCTAAATGTATTTCTCCGGATAAACGAATCTACCATAGCTAACTGCTTGTTGTGTGCACAAGAGTCTACCCTCGCTTGTAACGCGGCATACAGCTGCTGCATTTCGCCTCCTTTTACCTGCCAAGAGGTGGAGGATACGGAGGGTGCAGTAAGCAGAAGATGTGCCTTTTCCTCACAAAAGATAGGCATATCTCGTAGACTATCTACAAGGAGACGAGCTATAATAGGCTCCTCTATTTTCTTTGTAAAATGGAAAGAGCCATTCTTAACGAGGATGGTATCTAAAACATCTCTGTTTTCTTGTTCATAATAGAGGTAAATGGTATCATTCGATAAAAACGAAAAATGCCCCTTCAATTCAAACTGCTGGGTCTGCTTACAGCCCACTAAACAAATAAGCAAGAAAAATATAACAATACTAAAACTATTCTTTTTAATCATTTTATCGCACTAAATTTTAACTAACATGCCTCCTATATTATCCATAGAAGCACCTGTAACCGACGAGAGACAGCTATTCTGGTCCGACATATACAGCGTACCTAAAAAGGCAAAGATAAGCGCTTCTTTAAACTCTATGGTCTGCGCATCAGGAATAACAATTTCGCATTTTGACAATGCATCAATACGCTCTACCAAGAAAACATTATAAGCACCACCTCCAGTAATTAACAAACGGCCCTCTGTTGCAACACATGCTATCTGATAAGCAACATGTTCATAAAAAGTGCGCAGCTTATCCTCTAATGAAAGCGTATACTTGTCCATCATAGGATAGATAAAATGCTCCACCCATTCTCTACCAAGCGATTTAGGGAATCCTTGTGCATAATAGTCTAAGCTATTGAGCTCAGCTAAAAGAGCAGAGTCACATTTTCCTTTTCGAGCCAACGCACCATCTTTATCATATTCCAATCCTATTGTATTGCAATAATGATTGATTACATAATTGGCCGGACTAATATCAAAAGCAATACGAGTACCCGCTTGTTCATAGGAGATATTAGAGAAACCACCTATATTTAAGCAGTAGGTATAATCGCCAAATAGATGTCTATCCCCAATAGGAACCAATGGTGCACCCTGTCCATCTAGCATAATATCTAAACGACGGAAATCGAACACAGTAGGTATCTTAGTCTCGGCAGCAATAGCAGCCCCATCACCAATCTGAAACATCACCTTTTTAGCAGGTTCATGAAAGATGGTATGGCCATGAGAAGCTATTAAACCGGGTTTTATAGAATAGGTTGCCATAAATTCATTCACTCGTTTCCCTAGATAGGTGCCATAAGCACTATGAAAGGTAATAAAATCAATAGCTGACATTTGTTGTGCCTCTTCCCCTAATTTCTTTTTCAGTTCCTCGGTATAATCATAAGCAGTAGCTGCATCAATATGATATTGCCACTTATTATCTTTATGTGTAAAAGTACAACAGCAAACATCTAAACCATCAAGAGAAGTGCCAGACATAAGGCCAATGACCTGTATCGATTCATTTTTCATAGTAGTATAATTATTAAGTTGACAAAATACGTTTACTCAAATAATGTATTGGATACCACACAGCAAGAAAGCTAACAGAGATTACGGTAAGAAAAATCAGCACTACATCCATCCAATGCACACTTACAGGATAACTATCGATGATGAATTGGCCCGAGCCATTACCCAACGATAACCATCCAAAATATTGCTGTCCAAAACAGATGAGTACACCTAATAGTATACCAATAACTGCACCAAATGTAGCAATCATTCTGCCTTCATACAAAAAAATGGAGATAATTATTTTATTCGTAGCACCTAAACTCTGCATCACTTGTACATCCTCTCTTTTATCCAAGATTAACATGGAGAGAACACCAACAATATTAAAGCTAGCAATGAGTAAGATAAAGGTTAGGAAAAGATAGGCAATCAGTTTTTCCACCTGCATCACCTTAAACACATCCTCTTGTTGTTGATAGCGATCTTTCACTAGGAAAGTATCACCAAGAAGCTTTTGGATTTTTTGCTTTGCCCTATCTATATCCACCCCATCTTTTAATTTTAATTCTACCGAGGAGATTTCGTGCGTATACTGGAACAGTTTTTTTGCAAAGGCTAAAGAGGTAAGGATATAAGAATCGTCGTATTTTTGCTGATTAATAGAAAACACAACGCCAGGAGAGAAAAGAGCCAAATGATTAAAAGAGCGAGCTGGCTGCGAGATACTAATCGAGCTCTTTCTTTTGGGAACATACACCTGTAGAGATTCGCCAAACTCCACGCCCGTTCCCAAAAGAGACATCAGTCCTATGCCCATCACCCCGTAGGGGTTCTCGTTATCGGTTAATTGAAACGAACCATTGCCATAGAGCACACTATCAATAGGGACCAGTTTTTGAAAAGTAGTATCAACCCCCT
>JAQWAN010000275.1 GCA_028707655.1 Bacteroidaceae bacterium | reverse complement strand
ATGACCTTTAAAGGGCAACAAGATGAGATAGAGGATATGTTTGAGATTGTCAAAAACCTATCTAAAAATGTGATGCAAGAGTGGCGCTCCAAAGATAGCGGCATCTGGGAGATTCGCGGAGAAAAGGAGCATTTTGTTTCCTCTAAAGTGATGTCGTGGGTTGCGCTAGACCGGGCCTCCAAATTTGCAGAGATGGTACACCAAGAAGGTAATGCAGCTATTTGGGCAAAAGAGGCAGAAGAGATAAAAAAAGAGGTTTATAAATATGGATGGAAAGAGCGTATTGGTAGTTTCTCGCAGACCTATGACAACGAAAACGTGGATGCATCGCTACTCCTGATGGAAGTTTATGGCTTTATTGATGCACACGACCCACATTATGTAAGTACAGTTAATTGTATCTATGATCAACTAATGCATAAAGGGCTTATGTATCGATACAACACACCCGATGATTTTGGAAAACCATCTTCATCGTTTACCGTTTGTTCTTTCTGGATGATTAAGGCACTCTATGTAACGGGCAGAGAAGAGGAAGCCTATGAATTCTTTGAGCGATTATTACACTACTCTAATCACTTAAAACTATTTAGTGAGGATATCGACTTTGACAAAAAAGATTTGTTGGGTAACTTTCCACAGGCATATTCGCATTTGGCAATGATTGATACCGCCTTAACACTTTGTGATGGTAAGTGCCACAAAGATAGAGACTCATTGATACTAAAACCCTATAAATCGAACTTTTAAGCAGGACTGCCATATAGCTGCTTACTGCTTTAACAAACTAGTTTTTTGTATATCCCTCTTCTCTTGTTAGCAAGAGAGGAGTGGCTATACTAGTTTTTTTTATTCTCTAGATAGATGCGTTGTTGCGTGGATAAAAAGTCGAAAGCCCATTTCTTTATATCTTGTTTCTTAACAATGGCCTGCATCACGTGCAATCTTCTAAACTGCTCCTCAACAGGCATAGATAAAGCCTCTACTATGGACTGCTCTATCTGCTGCAAATCGTTGGGATTGATTAGTAATGCTTCATTGAGTTCAATAGAAGCACCTGCCATCTCACTCAAGATAAGTACACCGGGCGTGTTTCGCTTAGCGGCTATGTACTCTTTTGCCACCAAATTCATGCCATCACAAAGAGGGGTTATCAAGGCGATATCTGCCTCACGATAGAGTGTGACTAGATATTCGAAAGATAGACTATGGTAGAAGTAACAAATTGGGGTCCATGTGCGTGTAGAATAGGCACCATTAATGGCACTTATGGCTTCGTTAATTTCCTTTTTTAGATAAGCATAACGATAGACATTGTCTCTTGAGGGAACAATGACCATTAGCAATGCTATCTTAGTTCTATATTCTGGGTGATGCTTTAAGAAATTACCAAAGGCCTTTACACGATGAATGATGCCTTTACTATAATCTAAGCGATCTACCGAGAGTATTGTCTTGCTCTTTTCGTGATTAGAGGAGGGCGCTTTATGTACATTGGTTACTGCAGCTTTTTCAAAGGCAGCATGGTATTTTTCATAATTAATCCCCATGGGAAAATACGCCGCACACATCTTTCGCCCCTCCAATTGTAAGTAATTATTCGTAAAATTCAGATGAAGCACTCTTTCTACCGTACTTATAAAGTGAGACTTATAATCGAACGTATGAAAGCCCACTAAATCTGCACCCAAAAGTCCATGGAGCAATTCGGCACGTTTAGGAAGCACTCTAAAAAGATCGTATGAAGGAAATGGAACATGATGAAAATAGCCAATACTTATGGAAGGAACCGTTGTACGCAACATTTTGGGAAGAAGCATCAAATGATAATCTTGCACCCAGACAATATCACCAGGTTCTATCAATTGAGCAGCAGCCGATAAGAAAAGTTGATTTACCTCCTTATAACTATCCCAATAATTATTCTCATACTCCATAAAAGAGAAGAAATAATGAAACAGCGGCCAAAGAATACTATTGCAATAACCTTTATAAAAGGTGTCAATCTGATTATTGGACAAGAAAACGGGATGAAAGTTCTTTTCGTGCAATTTATCGGTAACAATACTTCGCTCTTTTTTACTACTAACATGCATTCCTGGCCAACCAATCCACCTTTACTTGATTTGCATACATATATTTATGTACTTTTTACCAAAATACATAAATATATGATATAACCATCAAATAACCAGACTTTTAACATTCTATAAAAAGAGAGAAAGAGAAGATTAAAAAGGCAATATGACCCATTTCTTATTGGGTTTTGGTCCCATTTGCAACACTAAACGACCTCCTTTAAGCAGCACAGAGCAAGAATCATCACTCCTTACTGCAGAAATTAGACGTTCTGGTTGCAATAATTAGAAGTATGTAGTACTTTTGTGTGCCATATTAATAACACCTCCTAATAATATGGAATTACTCAAAAAACGTATCCTAGAAGATGGTCGCAGTTGTCCTGGCGGTATCTTAAAAGTAGATAGTTTTATCAATCATCAAATGGACCCTACATTGATGTACAAAATAGCGGAAGAGTTTATCCGACTATTTAAAGATAAGCCCATCACTAAAATTGTTACGATCGAAGCAAGTGGTATTG
>JAQWAN010000274.1 GCA_028707655.1 Bacteroidaceae bacterium | reverse complement strand
TCTGTGGATTCATTTATTGTAGTGTGATCCCTGGCAGTAACACCGGCTAATGCGTTGTATACAAGATGAATCTTGAAACCATGATCGACCCCATTCGTATCATTAACGATTTTGGTTCTATAAGAGAAACCAAACATTACATGAGTTTGCTGTCCCACTGTAACGCCAGGAGCCAGCTCAATTTCACCAATTGCAGCCTTAAATTCATCTGGATACATATAGCAGCCAATCGTTCCAGCAAATTCCTCTTCGGACATTATTTCAATATATTTCTGATTGTCCGCATAGAATGGATTTGGTTCCCCTCCAGTCGGAGCCTCATTAACTGAAGTTAATCCGTTCCATGGAACACCCGTCTCATATGCACTACCTCTAAATGGAAATAGTACGCCTTGGTCAACACCAGTTTCAGCAAGTCTTTCTCCCAATTGATCCCAAACTATTTTACTCATATTTTATCTCCTCTTCTATATGATTTTTTGTTAAGAAAGTGTTATTTCTTTCCAATCGTCTGCCTCATCGGCATAGTCAGTTGCTATGGCCATATATCCCTTACCAAGAACAGTGTCGACATAGATCTGACCAATAAAATCCGCATGTGCTGCTGGAGCAACTGCCCCTTTTAATGGTTCAAATTCTGCTGCAGCTGCTGCAATTTCGCCAGGTATATCAGCTTGTAAAATTGCAGCAGCAACCGCTGCCGGAACTGCTGCTATAGTTGATAGTGCCCAATCATTTGCTGCCACTTCAGAATCAGTAGCTACTGCTACATACAACGCCGGAGTTGTGGTCTCGACATAGATCTGACCAATAAAAGATGCGTGCTTTACTGGTGCAGCGGCGCCAGTAAGAGGTGTCAATGCTTCTAAAACTCTCATACTTCTAGAACCGTAATCTGGATAAGTTATTTTTTGTTTTGACATAGTATTCTCCTTTTAATAATATAGTGAGTAAACGTCATGATTTAGACCGTCTACTGCGAGGTTATTTAAGAAACCACAATACTGCATTTTCGATACTTTGTCTGGAATTAATGAATCGGGGTCCGCATCAATTACCGTTATCATGTATCTTTTCATACCATAATACTTAATATCATCCGCATAAAATGGATCCTCTGCATCTCTTTTATATATGATGCATGGATAGTTTAAACGTATGGAAGTTGGTGGTTGAAAATATACATTATTAGATCCTAAAATTTCTATTAACTTATTATGGAGACTTAGTCGGTCTTTCGCCATTGTAAATCCCCCCAATCTGTAATATAATTCTAGGTCGATTGATACTTATGGATTGAATCTTCCAAGTCACACCATTCCAAACAATATATTTAATATTCCCAATATTTTGATAGACATACGGATCTGCAATAATTGAAACTGAGTTATCGAGGTTTAAATTGTCGTTAACCTGTTCAGATTGTTGCCATCTCCGCTGGTCTAAAACAACATCACCCCGATAATTCTTTTCGACAATTCTATCAGTCCAAACGCCTGGGGCCGTCTCCTCTTGGAGAGCATAGCCTATTGCACCATAAAATTTAGCCATAATAGGCTACCTCCTTCCATTTTGAATTGATGAGTCCGAATTATTCGCCAGTTTTTGGAATAACTTCCAATTTCCAGTAAGCTATAGCTGAATGCGGCATTGTTAATGCTCCAGAGCATCTAGTCTCGATTAGATATTTGTATTGGTTGAAGTCAATGTCGAAATCATCAAACATTGTAACACTTCCACCTTTATCTGCCCCAAGTGAATAGTCATTCATGTTTACAGAAATTCCAACTAAACGTTTTTGTAATCCATCTTTAGCTTCGGTTGCTGGTGTAAGAACAACTACCTTATTTTCCATAACAGGAACTTCAACAATTTCTCTTGCTCTAATACCTGCCGCTAAATCAGCTTCAGTGTTATATAATCTTCTACCTGTTGTATCTTTTAAAAGAAGCATATCTCCATTAACGTCTGGAGTAGTAAAGAAAGTAGGAACACCAGTACCTTTGTATTTCTTTCTGCCTAATATGATTTGATCGATCATTTGAGCGGTTGTAGCATCGGCTGGAATTCGAACCTCAAGTGTATATATTGAATCATCGGTTGCAATTGGTCTGATTTTGTCCTCTTTGATTTTGTCATCAGAAGAAGATAATCTACCGTCGCCAACTAATTGTGCTCTAGCAATTTCCTCTTCGAGCATCATTCTCATTTCCATTCTTAACCATATAACAACGTCAAAGTCTGTGATATCAACTATGTCATCACGATCCAATTTTTGTTTCTTGTAAATAGTTTGAGGATCAGTTGTTCTTTTTAACAATGTAAATACTTCATCAACTTTTTCGTTGCCTGTTATATAACCTCTTGCACGTGCCTCTTCAGCTGTAATGTCTGCAAGCACAGTTTTGATTCTTGCAAAAGGAACATGTTTAGCAGCACCAAAAACTTTGGAAACCCATTCAGTGTCTCTTTTAATGAATGTTGGAGTGTTGGTTGTTGTTCTAGCATCTGGGAATAAATAACCGATGGTATCGATACCTTATGTACCAGCATGTGCAAGCACATCTCCTTGATGTTCGTAATCTTCAAACGCATCTCGAATGCT
>JAQWAN010000273.1 GCA_028707655.1 Bacteroidaceae bacterium | reverse complement strand
TTTCCAAGTGATAATCTCCAATAGCTCCTCGAGTGTTCCACAACCTCCTGGCAGTGCAATAACGCCATCCGATAGGGCCGCCATTTTCTCTTTTCGTAGATGCATGTTTTCTACAGTCACCAATTCACTCATGGCTGGATGGTGCCAGTTTTGTTCCACCATAAAAGTGGGAATAACACCAACTGTTTTGCCCCCTTTTTCCATCACAGCATCAATAACGGTGCGCATTAACCCAAGGTTTCCACCGCCGTTGATAAGTGTTAGTTGCTGTTTAGCCATAAGATGGCCCAGTTCTTGAGCCACCTTATTGTAGAGAGGTTTTATCTTAGTGCTAGATGCGCTATATACGCAAACAGCTTTAATTTCTCTTTCTTTCATCTTAGCAATTAAATGCTTTTTTTATAGCAGAAACAAAGTCTAATTTCTCCCAGGTAAAGAGTTCCACTTCCATCACTTTATCTGCTTGATAGCGCGATTTGAATACTTTCTTTACTATTTGAGGTTCTCTACCCATATGCCCGTATGCAGCTGTTTCTGTATAGATAGGATTACGTAGTTTCAACCGTTGTTCTATAGCCTTAGGGCGTAAGTCAAAGAGCTCTGTGATAATGGTTGCTATCTCCGCATCACTTTGTTTTACTCTGCTTTTTCCATAGGTATCAACAAAGATGTTAATAGGCTCTGCAACGCCAATGGCATAAGACACCTGAACAAGCATTTCATCGGCTACACCAGCAGCCACCATGTTTTTGGCAATATGTCGAGCGGCATACGCAGCACTTCTATCTACTTTACTAGGGTCCTTACCCGAAAAAGCACCACCACCGTGTGCACCTTTTCCGCCATAAGTATCTACAATAATCTTTCTACCCGTTAATCCTGTATCTCCATGAGGTCCACCAATAACAAACTTACCCGTTGGGTTTACATGATAGGTAATTTGGTCGTCAAACAGAGCACGTGTTTTTTCATCACCAATACTAGCAATCACGCGTGGCATTAAGATGGTAATCACATCCTTGCGGATAATGGCCAACATCTCCTCATCGGCCTTAAGCTGTGCTTTAGCATCCGTTGTGTTAGGGTGAATAAAATCGTCGTGTTGTGTAGAAACCACAATGGTATCAATACGAACAGGGTATCCCTTTTCGTTGTATGCAATGGTTACTTGACTTTTGGAGTCGGGGCGGAGATAGGTCATCTCTTTTCCTTCGCGGCGGATATCCGCTAAGATGCGTAATATCTTGTGTGATAATTCTAAGGAAAGAGGCATATAATTTTCTGTCTCGTTACTAGCATAACCAAACATCATACCTTGGTCACCAGCACCTTGGTTCATTGATTCTTCTCGTTCCACACCGCGGTTGATGTCTGCACTTTGTTCGTGTATAGCAGAAAAAACGCCACAAGAGTTGCCCTCAAACATATATTCTCCTTTGGTGTATCCTATTTTATTGATGGTTTGACGTGCTACCTCTTGTAAATCAACATAAGCTGTCGATTTCACTTCACCGGCCAAAACAACTTGTCCCGTTGTTACCAATGTTTCACAAGCCACTTTCGATTGTGGGTCATAAGCAAGAAGTTCGTCTAAGATGGCGTCAGAAATCTGATCGGCTACTTTATCTGGATGTCCCTCGGACACAGACTCAGATGTAAATAAATATCCCATATTTTGATTCGTGTTAAAATTACTATTCGCGAAAAGATGGGGAGAAGACTGCGCACGGAGATGCTAAACGGATGATGTTTGTTTTAGCATTTTTTTGTGTGGTTGCAAGCGACTCAAATCTTTCCACATATTTGATGTACAAAGGTAGTATAACATTCAGATTATTAGATAGAGAACGAAATCATTTAACGCAGTTTTAGAGTATTTAACCTATGCCGATTCTTAGCTATTCCTCTCTATCTACTGTCACGAGAATGTAACTTCTTTGTCATTTCTTTATCACACGCTCCCTCTACTTTTGCTTCCAAAATATATAGAATATAAAAGTATGGAAGTTGTCTATTTAGGAATTGTACTATTCCTTTTTCTTTTGGCTATCTTTGATTTATGTGTAGGAGTGAGCAACGATGCCGTGAATTTTTTAAATTCTGCCATTGGTGCTAAAGCCGCTTCTTTTCGTGTAATCCTAGTAGTAGCAGCTGTGGGTATCCTATGCGGTGCTCTCTTTAGCAATGGTATGATGGAGATTGCTCGCCATGGCATATTTAAGCCAGAAGCCTTTTATTTTAATGAGCTGATGGTCGTTTTTCTGGCAGTGATGGTCACCGATGTGATTTTGCTCGATGTTTTTAACACCTTAGGGTTGCCCACTTCTACCACCGTCTCCATGATATTTGAACTCTTAGGTGGAACCTTTGCACTTTCCCTTATAAAAGTAGCAAACAGTTCCTACAGCTTTGATCAACTCATCAATAGTGACAAGGCGCTATCTGTTATTTTTGCCATTTTCCTCTCTGTGTTGGTGGCTTTCTTTTTTGGAGCTGTAGTGCAGTATCTCACCCGTTTATTATTTTCGTTTAATTATAAACGCAACTTAAAATGGAAAATTGGTCTATTTGCAGGAGCTGCCACCACAGCAATTGTCTATTTTATG
>JAQWAN010000272.1 GCA_028707655.1 Bacteroidaceae bacterium | reverse complement strand
CCCAAAAGAGAACAAAGCAAAGGCAACAGTATCATATATTTTTTTATCATATAGCCTATAAAATTGAAGTAATAACCCCTAGACAGGTTATTACTTCGATTCATTTATTATTTACTTTTTAGTACAATTGTCTCCGTCAATTGATTCAATGTAATGGAATAGATACCAGCTGTTGTAATCTTCCACTTCATATCCACATCTCCAATACTGACATCACCATACTGAGCCTTAAATTCGGCATCCGATTTATCCAAATAAAGCATTGGCTCTTCCTCTCCAGTTGGAACAGCATCTCCAGCTGTTGGCATAAACCACGCACCCGACAAATCACTCTTTTTGTCGCAGGTAAACTTTAATGCACCAGGGTTAAGTTGTCCCTCCCATGTAGAAAGGAAAGGATTGTTGGCATCTGTTGTCATTTCCACCGCATTACCAATATCCCAACCAGCAGCAGTAGCATCACCTATCATATAGATGGTAGCATAAGGCGTAAAAGGTTGCATTAGCATCTTTTCCTTACCCATGGTGATATCCACCACTAATTTGTATGCTTTTCCACACAGATCTTGTGGTAAGAACCATTTATAATCTTGTGCATTGGTTTGCTCCATTGCAGACTCGGTATAAGCGGCACTCTCTGTCAACGGATGATACATGTCGTCCCAACTACCGCTAGTAGTACCAAACTTAAAATCACCACCATCGGTCCAATCAAAAACAGCACCATATCTAAACAAGAAGTTATTCAGCACATCCTGTTTCATTGGTACAAACGACCAACCTGTGAAAGAACCAACAAAGTAAAGCATATCATATTTTGGTCCAATCTCTCCTGCTAGTTTAATAATCTCAATCGTTTTATTCAGGAGATTGACCGTCACACTATAGTTTCCGGTTTCTGCCACAGCGAACTGTTCATCCGGCTGAGTCTCCTCCTCTCGGTACATCAAATTAGTCTCCTGCGTTGGGTCGTAATTGTAAGAGGGGATAAATTGACCTAAGGTGGTGATAAACTTAAACTTACCATTTTTCTTCAAAACACCTTGCCAAGTAAAGCCACCAATCACACCAGCAATGGCATTCATCTCGGTAGGTTCATCGGCGTTCCATCCCGTTGGTGTGGCATCACCTATCAAATATAATTTTTTAGTCAATGGCTTATAGGGCGTTGCCTTAAAGAAGAAAGTCTCCGACACCTGGTCCTCTACACTTTCGTCGGCCACTTTAGCTGTCACACGTGCTTCTAAGTTTGCTTCAACACCATAGGATAATCCAAGTTCCTCACTCAGTAGCTCCGTTAATTGATCGTTGGTATAACTAATGGAATAGGTACTTTTCCCCATATACTCCACTACTCCTCCGGCAAAATTATTACCAGCAATATCTATTTGAAAAGTGTAACTGATAGCCGTTCCTGTTCCTTTGTTGCTTCCAGAGGTCCAGTTAAAAGTGAGTACCTCACTAGTTGCCTTACTAATGTCTAACACAACATCTGTTGTAGTAGCATTTAACAGCAGTTCGTTCTCTCCTTTATTCAGTTCCATCTCATCGTTAGAGCAAGCGCCTACAAACAAGCACACAATAAGACAAAACAATGTATTTATATAATTTCTCATTTTACTTTAATTTTGAATTGTTATCACTACTAATAGCCACTATTCTGTTTCATTAATGGATTATCATCTATCTCTTCTTGCGGTATAGGAAACAAAAGACGCTCTTTTGTTGCGTTGTTCACACCTATAGAATGTAGAAAAGAGAGTGCATAGTCTCCACCATCGATACGGATAAGATCGAACCAGCAGTGTCCCTCAAACGCAAATTCCATACGGCGCTCATGGATAATGATATCTTTCAATTCACTTTGTGTCTTGTTGCTAATAGCTGGTAATCCGGCTCTTGCACGAACACTATTTAAAGGAACCAACGCTTCTGTAGTCAATCCCTGTTCATTTAAAGCCTCCGCCTTCATCAACAAGACATCTGCATATCTATACACCACAAAATTAGCAGGACTTTTATTATACTCACTAGCTATACGCATAGGCACCACAAATTTTCGCACATTATACCCCGTTCTACTCCATAATGGATTATAACTAACCCCCTCAAAATCTGGACATCCATCATAAAAAAGAGTTACATCCTTACGTAAATCGCCCTGTTCATAGTTATCAACAAACTCTTGCGTAGGTTGGTTCCAACCCCAAGACCCAGCCACTAAGCCAGAGTTACGAGGTCCCATATAAGTGCTTAACCAACTTGCTCTATTATCATTTCCCCAGAAATCGGAGCTTGCATCTCCATCATATTGAATCTCAAAAATGGACTCTGGGTTATTATCAATCGTTGCATCAAAATTATCCGCATAAGCATATTTACTTAAGTCGTATCCAAGTGCAGTTACTCTATCGCATAGGTCAACAATACCGGGATAATCTTCTGCTAACGTTAATTTTATTTTAGCCATCATCAGTAGAGCCGCATCTTTACTTGCTCTTCCTACATTTTCACTATCGTAAGAAGATTTGTTCTCGTATCGGTGCTAAAATCACGGGTGGTATTGTTAATCAAATTTTTGGTCGTGGACTAATCTATGTCAAAGGGTCTAATACCGAGAGCG
>JAQWAN010000045.1 GCA_028707655.1 Bacteroidaceae bacterium | reverse complement strand
CACTGGTCACTTTCATAAACATTTGGTCCTCTACTTTCCGCATTAACTCGATGGGACAGAGTGCACCTGCCATGATACCTACGCGCAAAGAGGAGAGGTCGAACAGACTGAACATAGGATGATTGAGCTCCGCTATAAACATAGTGGGTACACCATAGAGTGCGGTACATCGTTCCTTATGAATAGAGGCAAGAACAACGAGTGGGTCGAACCGCTCGGTCATAACCTGTGTACATCCATGCGTTAAAACATTCATGGTTACCAACACTACACCAAAACAGTGAAAAAGGGGCACACAGCAGCATAATTTATCGGCTGGTGTAAATCCCATATGTTCACCCGTGGCATAACCATTATTGGTTATATTATGATGAGAGAGCATAACGCCCTTTGGAAAGCCAGTGGTACCAGAGGTATATTGCATATTGACCACATCATGACAACTCACTTGTGCTTTTAAGGCAAGTAGTTTCTCCTCACTACAATAAGAGCCTAGCAACAATAACTCAGAGGAGTTATACATACCACGATGTTTCTCGGGGCCTAAAAACACAACGTTTCGCATAGCAGGAAAACGTCGACTATGTAAACGTCCGCGTTGTGTATGCCGCAACTCGGGCAACATTTTGTAAACCATCTGAACAAAATCGCTCCCCTTTTCTCCACTCACAATACAGAGGGTATGAACATCTGCATTTTTACAGATATATTCTAATTCAGATTGTTTATAATGGGTGTTAATGGTAACATATATGGCCCCTATCTTTGCACAAGCGTACAGTAGCGTCAGCCAATCGGGTACATTAGCAGCCCAAATAGCAACATGATCACCACGCTGCACGCCAACAGCAATTAATCCTTTTGCCATATCATCTACTCGAGCATTAAATTGCTGCCATGTAAAGCGCAAATTACGATCGGAATAGACAATATACTCCTTCGTTGGTGTGTTTATGGCCCAATGTTCGAGCCAATCACCCAACGTTCTATTCAATAATTCCATGTTGTCTTGCTTATCTGTAGAACACATTAAACGGGGGTATATATCACAGCTAATATTTTGGCCGATTGGTCGCCATACGTATGCACATGATGTGGCACAATAGAATCGTAATAGATGGAATCGCCCTCATTTAAAATATATTTTTCTGTGCCATATGAAATCTCCATCTGCCCTTCGCGCACAAGAATAAATTCCTCGCCCTCATGAGAAGAGGTGGTATAATCGGTGGGATGTTGCAATGGCAACACATCAATCATAAAGGGTTCCATATGTCGATTCGATTTTGATTTAGCTAACGACTTATACTCCATATGTGTACGCGATTTTGCAGAGTTGTTCGAAAAACTGATACTATCTATCGCTTCCATCTTTCTACAGACAGAGGGCTCATTGCTCAGTGACTCATCTAAGAAGGTACCCAACCGCACACCCAAGACACGCGCAATTTTAATAAGAGGGGCCAAAGAGGGTAAATCTTCATCCTGCTCTATTCGCTCCAATTGTTCTACACTCAAGGAGGCAGCTTCTGCCAATTGCTCTCTACTTATTTTTTGCTCCTTTCTCATGAAGCGTATCTTTTCGCCTACTATATTACCTGTTCCCATAGCTTATATCTTACATTTTTTACGTAAAAGAAACCGAATTTCAATTATATACGCCACAAAAATAACAATTTATTTATCAAGTAGCAATTTCAATGTCAATTTATCACTTAAATAATTGGGGCTACTACAATCCATTATTCATCGCAATGCTACTTAATAGAACAGAGAGAGAGTAGGAAATAAGTCATAAACAGCTATCTAACTGATAATTAGGAAAACTTAATCGTAAAAATATGTTATATAACATAAAATTAGCACTCTTTTTGATGCATTTTCTTGCGTACTACTCGCAATAGTTATATGTTTGCACCGATTTCTAGTACAAGACACTGATTATTAGCTATTGAACGTATAGCTATCGGTTCAATTAAGTTCGAGGAGAAATTACTTTTCCACTGGTTAAGGCTCGAATAGTATTCATTTAAATCACATTACATGAAATATGTAAAATGGATTTTTGTTATATGTATCGTTTGTTTCTTCACTTCTTTTATTGAAATTGGTAAATCTACAGTAGGACTAACAGTAGGTCATAAAGCACCCGATTTCGCACTTCGCTCCACTACTCCTACAAACAACAGCTCAAAAATAAAGAGCAAATACACTTTACTTTGTTTTTGGTCTGCATATGATGCCTCTTCTCGTATCACTAATATGCAGCTGAGCCATGCCATTGCAACCCTTGGCCAAGAGGTTCAACTCGTCTCTATCTCCTTTGACCCGTATGCTTCTATTTTTGAAGAAACGCTCAAACAAGATCATCTGACTAATTTATCCGCCTTTGTTGTAGATACAAGAGGCATAAACTCTCCCCTCTACAAAAGATATAAATTAGAAAAGGGTTTCGGCTCTTATCTACTCGATGAGAACAATAGGATTATTGCAAAAGACCTAACTGGGTTAGAACTAAAGAACTACTTTAACGAGTAGTATCCCAAGTAGAAAGATATAAGATTTCTGAATAATTAATAAAGCCAATTTATCTACCAACCGTAATGGGTTATAGAATAAGTTGGCTTTACTTATGTATGCAGTGTATTAGCTTACCAATAAAACAGACACTACAACACTATTTTAAGCTGGTAGTCGTGACTACCAATGTGGTTCACCATGACTACCAATGTGGTTCACCGTGACTACCAATGTGGTTCACCGTGACTACCAGATAAACAAATAGCTGCACAATGGTTTATATATAGCAAGTAGCTACATCCAACTATTAAGTAATTGTAGTAACGAGTAGCTCTATTTAGGTGCTCTACGATAAAGGAATATGGCTATAAAAAGATATAGGGTATTAGGAATCCAAACCGCAACTATAGGGGGTACACCCGCATTAATAGAGAAGGTAGAAGAGACGGTTTGAAACAAGATGTAAGAGAAACTGAGCAATAGTCCCAGTCCTAAATTAAGTCCCATACCACCACGCGTTTTCCGCGAAGCAAGTGACACACCAATGGTGGTTAAGATAAAAGCAGCAAACGACATAGCTATTCGCTTATGGTACTCAATCTCAAACACCTTTGTATTGGAGAATCCACGTTTTTTCTGCTTTTTGATATAGCTTAATAGTTCGGGATTAGTCATCATCTCCTGCTGATACCGCATCAATAGGAAATCGGAAGGAACCATCTGAATAACAGTATCCATCTTATCACCACGCGAGATGGACTCTTTTTTCCCTTCCATCTTACGAATCATATAATCGGACAGTGTCCAATTATTCACTTTTGTGGTATCATATTTAATGCGTCGTGCGGTGAGGTGAGAGACCAGTTTTTTACCCTCGAACTTATCTAACAAAAAACGATAGCCCGTTTTATTAAAATCTTCGTAACGCTCAATATAGGCAATCACACTGTCAGAGACCTTAAACTGAACATTGTGTACATAGGTGTTCTTTATCTTCTTGATATATTTATCTTTAAAATTTAAACGAACCACATTTCCCTTAGGGATAACATAAGAACCAAGATAAAAAGTAGAACCAGCAATAATTGCCGCAGCAATAAAATAGGGCCTCATCAATCTATTAAAACTCACACCTGTAGAAAACAGCGCAACAATCTCGGAATTCTCTGCCATCTTTGAGGTGAAAAAGATAACCGCAATAAAGACAAAAAGGGAACTAAAAAGATTGGCAAAATAGGGTATAAAATTAAGATAGAACTCAAATATTATACCCTTTAAAGGGGCATGATGCTCTATGAAATTATCCATCTTCTCATTGATGTCAAAAACAACGGATATGGATATAATCAATGCAATAGCAAAAAAATAGGTACCTAAAAACTTAGTGATAATATATCTATCAATTCGCGTGATCAACGGACCTTTAAACCATCTTTTCATGAATCCTATTTTTAATTACAAACGAGTTGCTAAACGTACCACCATCATTGCTTTCCAAGTAGAAAAGTCGCCTGCTATAATATGCTTACGCGCTTCTTTTGTAAGCCATAAATAGAAGGCTAAATTATGAATAGAAGCTATTTCTAAAGCTAATAATTCTTTTGCATGGAAAAGGTGACGAAGATAAGCTTTGGTATAATAGGTGTCCACAAAGGAGGCGCCATCTGCTTCTATACAGGAGAAATCTTTTTCCCATTTCTTATTACGCATATTTAGGATACCCTCCTTAGTAAATAGCATACCATTACGTCCATTACGCGTTGGCATTACACAATCGAACATATCAACACCTCGTTCAATACCCTCTAAGATATTAATAGGAGTACCTACGCCCATCAAATAACGTGGTTTCTCTTTGGGTAATATGCCGTTTACCAGCTCAATCATCTCATACATCTTCTCCACAGGCTCGCCTACGGCTAAACCACCAATGGCATTTCCATCGCACTCTTTAGAGGCAATAAACTCAGCCGATTGTTTGCGTAGGTCGGGATAGACACAACCTTGTACAATAGGAAAGAGTGCTTGTTGATAGCCATATTTAGGATCGGTCTCACTAAAGCGTTGTACACAACGGTCTAACCAACGATGGGTCAATCCCATAGAATTCTTTGCATAGGCATAGGTAGAATCGCCAGGAGGACATTCATCAAAAGCCATCATTATATCTGCACCAATGGTACGTTCAATATCCATCACACCCTCTGGAGAGAAGAAATGTTTAGAACCATCAATATGCGAACGAAACTCAGCACCTTTCTCGTGCAACTTACGGATACCCGCAAGAGAGAAGACTTGAAAGCCACCACTATCGGTTAAGATAGGACGGTCCCAGCCATTAAAACGATGCAAACCACCTGCCTGCTCTAGCACATCCAAACCTGGACGTAGATAAAGATGATAGGTGTTTCCTAATATTATCTGTGCTTGAACATCCTCTTTTAAAGTGTTCATTTGAACGCCTTTAACAGAACCAACTGTTCCAACAGGCATAAAAATAGGTGTTTCTATTTGCCCATGGTCAGTAGTAGCAACACCTGCTCTGGCATTGCTTAATGGGTCTGTATGCTGTAATTCAAATTTCATCCTTTATTCCTTTATAGTCGTTAAATCAACCGCATCTTTCACCTTCTCCTCTAACAAGGCCAATTTAAAAACCTCTTTAACATCAGCTACATAATGAAACGTTAATCCCTCTAAATAGATGGGTTGAATCTCATTGATGTCCTTCTTATTCTCCTTACAAAGAATAATATCTTTAATGCCAGAACGTTTTGCGGCTAATATTTTCTCCTTGATACCACCTACAGGAAGCACTTTTCCGCGTAAGGTTATCTCACCGGTCATCGCCAAATTAGGACGAACTCTACGCTGCGTTAAAGCCGAAGCCAATGCAGTTGCCATGGTAATACCAGCAGAAGGACCATCTTTAGGTATTGCTCCCTCTGGCACATGAAGATGAATATTCCAGTTTTCAAATAGATCGTTTGATAGACCAAGTAGCTCTGCATGCGATTTAATATATTCCAATGCTAACATTGCAGATTCCTTCATCACATCACCTAGGTTTCCGGTAAGGGTCAATTTGGCACCTTTTCCTCTACTTAAGCTGGTCTCAATAAATAAGATTTCGCCACCTACAGAGGTCCATGCTAAGCCGGTTACCACACCTGCATAGTCATTACCTTGATAAGAATCACGCGAATATTCATGCTCGCCTAAGAGTGCGGTAACATGACTAGGTTGAATCGTTTTTAGTACCTCTGTTTCACTGTCGGTAGCTATTTGTCGAGCTATTTTACGGAACAGTTTTCCTATTTTCTTTTCTAATCCACGTACACCAGACTCACGCGTATACGATTCCACAATCAGCTCTAAAGCTTTCTTGCTAAATTTGATTTTATAGTCGCTCAAGCCATTTGCCAAAAGCTCCTTAGGTACCAAATGTCTACGTGCAATCTCTATTTTCTCTTCGGTTATATAACCACTCACAGGTATCAACTCCATACGGTCTAATAAAGGTTGTGGAATGGTACTTAAGCTGTTAGCCGTAGCAATAAACATAACGTTAGATAGGTCAAAATCTATATCTAAGAAATTATCGTGAAACGCTATATTCTGTTCTGGGTCTAACACCTCTAATAAAGCAGAAGAGGGGTCTCCTTGTGCGGTTTGAAAACTGATTTTATCAATCTCATCTAACACAAAAACAGGATTAGAGGTTCCTACCTTAATCAGGTTCTTTATGATACGACCCGGCATGGCACCAATATAGGTTTTTCGATGCCCACGAATCTCCGCCTCATCGTGCAGTCCACCAAGTGACATGCGCACATATTTTCTATTTAAGGCAGAAGCAATAGAACGACCTAATGAGGTTTTACCCACTCCAGGAGGGCCATATAAACAGATAATAGGCGATTTCATATCTTTCTTTAGCTTTAACACAGCCAAATGTTCTAATATGCGCTCTTTTACCTTTTCTAAACCATAGTGGTCTTTATTTAGTGTGTTCTCTGCTGTTTTTATGTTTTTAGAATCTTTACTATAAACGCCCCATGGCAAGTTGAGCATGGTTTGTAAGTAATTTATCTGCACATTATAATCGGGCGATTGCGAATTGATTCGTTCCAATTTTGAAACCTCTTTTTCAAATACTTCTGCAACAGAAGCATCCCATTTCATCTTACGAGCTTTTAAACGAAACTCATCAATCTCTTGCTCTTGCGCATTTCCACCCAACTCATTTTGAATATTTTTTATCTGTTGCTGCAAAAAATATTCTTTTTGTTGTTGCTCTAAATCCTCGCGCGTACGCAATTGAATAGAGGCCTTTATCTCCTCGAGTTGAATCTCTTTATGCAAGTTCTTCAACAAGCGATATGCACGGTCGCGTAAAGAGGTAATGGATAACAATTCTATCTTTTCATCTTTTTGAAAAGGTAGATTGGTACACACAAAGTTTAATAAGAAATTGGGATTGGAGATATTCTGAATAGCAAATATTGAATCTTGATTGATATCTTCGGATAAATTGATGTACTTAGTGGTAGCATCCTTACAGGAGGTAACGAGCACATCAAACTCTTTATCCTCTTTCTCAATGAGTTCTTCATCCATCAAACTAACGGCACCTTTCAAATAGGGTGTTGTAGTAGATATGGTATCTAGATGCACACGACGCACGCCCTGCAAAATGGCGGTTACCGTTTGATTAGGCATCTCTAAAATGCGCACCACTTTTGCAATAACACCCACAGCATGCAAGTCGTCATATGCAGGATTATCTGTTTCGGGTTCTATCTGACAATGAACCGCAATATAATCTCCTGTACTATTAGCCTCTTTCACTACACGCAGCGAAGAGGTTCTGCCCACGGAAACAGGTACAACAACATTTGGGAAAAGTACCATATTTCTTAATGGTAAAACAGGAAGTTCTTTTTCCAACTCTATAGTATTTAATTCGCCATCACCATCAATATCGGCAATCAATGAAAACGATTTTTCTCGGTTTACATCCATCTTTGTCATAATTTTCTTTTCATCTGTTTTTAGACTACTACCCCTCTATCCGTCCTCCTTTTTAATAGTTTCTACAAAAGTTTTACACGGCAAGAAGAGCAGTTGCAAAGGTAATTGATTATTGACGATATAAGAAATTGTTTCCATGAAAACTACAGCAGACACCCATTTTTTAGTTTCTATTTCAATGTTTTATGAAAAGAAAAGGCTATTTTTGGCAAAAAATTATCGAATGAGGGAAAACACCTGTTTTAGATTTAAACAATTCACCATTTATCATGATAAATGCGCCATGAAAGTGGGTACAGATGGGGTGATATTAGGTGCATGGGCACATGTAAAAAAAAGAAAGCGTATATTAGACATTGGTACAGGTAGTGGGCTAATTGCTTTAATGATGGCACAACGCACATCAGCAGCTATAGATGCTATTGAATTAGACGAGCAAGCGGCACAGCAAGCTCAAGAAAATGTGCTACGCTCTCCTTGGAGCGAACAAATCAAAGTGCTTCATCAAAACATATTAACCTTTTCCAATCCCTCTACCTACGATTTAATTGTTTCGAATCCACCCTACTTTGAAAACGATTTAATAGGGCCCAACGAACAGCGAAACAGAGCCCGACACACCGGACAGCTCTCCTATGCCAATTTACTAGCAAAAGCTGCTACACTATTACACCCCACAGGACAATTTGAATTGATTCTTCCAACAGATTGCTACGAGACCATCAAAAAGATGGCACTCCAGGTTGGTCTCTTTCCACAAATAGAGACAAAGATTTGCACAAAGACAGGACTCCCCCCTAAACGTGTTTTAGTTGCTTTTGGTCATACAGAACAACCGCTTTGCAGCAACGAACTACTAATTGAACGGAGTAGGCATGTATACAGCCAAGACTATATCGATTTAACCAAAGAGTTTTACTTGAAGATGTAAACTATTTTAGGTCGTTTAATACATTTATGTTACTAAAGTAATCGATTGTCTTTACAAAGATAGACTTTGAATTGGTTGGATGGGTTGGCACTAGGATATTTAGTCCCTTCTCTATGAGCTCCACCTTAAGCGGTCCCTCTACTTCCATTGGGTCGCCATCAAAATGAATAACACTAGGATGTTCCAAATCGATGAACAGCTCCTTACATTTGAAGGTTTTAATATGCTTGTTCTTGTCGATATGTTTACTAAACAACTGAAAAGAGAGGGTGGGCACATCCATAAAGGTAAAAGGCTCTAAGATGGTTACATCCATCAAACCATCCGTTAAGGAGGCCTTAGGTGCTATATAAGCATTATTACCATACTGCGAAGCATTTGCGCAAGCAATTAAAAACGCTTTATACTGTTGGGTGTTATTACCGGTTCTCACGGTATAGGTGTTTGGCTTATACTTGAGATATTCACGCAGGGTGTTTTCAAGATAGGACAAGATGCCTCTCTTTTTAGAACGCGCAAATTTTAAACTAACAAAAGCATCAAAGCCAACACCACAAGTGCAAAAGAAGGGTATATCATTAATCTTGCCAAAGTCAATGCATTCAACGTGTTGTTCGTTAATAACATCAATGGCCAATTTCATATCTAAAGGAATCTGTAGATGACGCGCTAAGCCGTTCCCTGATCCACAGGGAATAATACCCATTGTTAAGGAGGAACCTATTACAGAACGAGCCACCTCGTTTATCGTACCATCGCCACCTACTGCTATCACATAATCGTAAGTATGCTCAATGGCCCATTTCACTAGTTCAGAAGCGTGACCAGCATATTCCGTTAAAACGATCTTGAATTCAAACTGTTGACGGTCTATATGATTGGTGAAATAATCAATAATTTGTTTCTTTTTAGTCGTTCCAGAAATTGGATTAATTATAGCAATTAGTTTCTTCACCTTCCTTTTTTTCATTTTACAATTGGAGCTACAAAAATAATCTATTTTTCTGAAAAGAAAGCAATTCGCCCTCTTTAAAAAAAAATAGATTGTTTTTTTTTGAAAAACAATACAGAATAACAATAATTTATTAACTTTGCGGCCTACATTTTTTTGAATGGTGCAATAAAACGGCCTAATCAAGTAAATTGTGGAATGTATTTAATCATATACATTAATTATAGGCATTAGGCTTATTAACATCTTATTATGGGTTTATTACAAGACAAATTATCAAAATACACTCTTCCACAAGAGATAAAAGCAAGAGGTGTATATCCTTATTTCCGTTGTATTGAAAGCGAACAAGATACGGAAGTTATAATGAGTGGACGTAAAGTCCTCATGTTTGGTTCTAATTCTTATTTGGGGTTGACGAACCATCCAAAAGTTATTGAAGCCTCATTGGAAGCTACACGCAAGTATGGAACAGGTTGTGCTGGTTCACGTTTCCTAAACGGAACGTTAGATTTACACTTACAACTAGAAAAAGAATTAGCTGAGTTTGTTGGAAAAGAAGATGCAATAATCTATTCAACAGGATTCCAAGTTAATCTAGGTGTTGTATCTTGTGTTACAGGTAGAGAAGATTATATTATTTGTGATGAGCTAGACCATGCCTCTATTGTAGAGGGTCGTCGTCTCTCTTTTTCTACCATCTATAAATACAAGCACAACAACATGGAAGCCTTGGAAAAGGAGTTGAAGAAGTGCAAGCCTGACAAGGTAAAATTAATTATTGTGGATGGTGTGTTCAGTATGGAAGGCGATGTAGCTAACTTACCAGAAATTATTCGTCTATCAAAGAAATACAATGCAAGCGTCATGGTTGACGAAGCACACGGATTAGGTGTTCTTGGTAGAAATGGTAGAGGTACATGCGATCATTTCAATCTAACAAAAGATGTTGATCTTATCATGGCTACTTTCAGTAAATCATTGGCCTCTATTGGTGGATTTATTGCTGCAGACAAATCAGTAATCAATTATTTAAGACATAACTCTCGCCCATATATCTTCAGTGCAAGTAACACTCCAGGTGCTACTGCTGCTGCACAAGCTGCTCTTCATATCATGAAGACAGAGCCTGAGCGTATTGACTATCTATGGAAAATCACAAACTATGCTTTAAAACGTTTTAGAGAACTTGGTTTTGAAATTGGTAATACCTCCACTCCAATTATCCCATTATATGTAAGAGATATTGAGAAGACATTCATCGTAACTAAAATGTTATTTGAAGAGGGCATCTTTATCAATCCTGTTATTCCTCCAGCCTGTTCGCCAGAAGATACATTGATTCGCTTCTCTCTTATGGCTACCCATACGGTGGAACAAATAGATATAGCTGTTGAAAAGCTATTAAAATGCTTTAAAGAATTAGATATTATCAAGTAAACAAAA
>JAQWAN010000271.1 GCA_028707655.1 Bacteroidaceae bacterium | reverse complement strand
ATCACCGCCAGCAGAGAGGTTACCAGTGATTTCCCTACGCCACCTTTACCACTCACAATACCAATAACTTTTTTGACACTACTTAACTCATGCAGCTTTTGAGAAAAATCCGGGGTTTGCTCGGTACCATTAGCATCAGTGGATTCATTGCTACAAGTATTGCAACTTTCACTCATTTTACAGTCTCCTTTTTTTATATGTTTTTAGTCTTTATTCTAAAAGTAACTTGAAAGTTTTTTCATAGATAGCTTTTGTTGCTCGACCTGCTGCACAGTCTATATCAACAATACTCTGACCATTATTGATGGCTGTAACTGCCTTGGCATCAAAGGGGATATTGCCCATAAAAGGAATGTTTTGTTTATTACAGAAGGACTCTATTCTTTTTGCATGTTCGATATTAATATCAGATTTGTTAATACAAACTGCAATTTTTGTTTTAAAATTTCCTGCAGTTTTTATTATCCGTTCCATATCACTGATACCTGAAATAGTAGGTTCAACTACAATCAAAACCATGTCCATACCACTCAATGAGGCAATGACCGGACACCCTATGCCAGGGGAACCATCAATAATTGCCAGGTTGGTATCTGTAGCTGCTGATTTCATCTGTTTTTTTACCTCGGTAACCAGCAAGCCGGAGGTACCACTACCCATTCTCAGTTGAGCGGTGGAGAATACAGCATCACCCACATAGAGCATCAGGTCTCCTGCAATGTCAGGTTTGAGGGTAACGGCATTTACTGAGCAAATGGCTTCACAAACCCCACAGCCTTCACATGCATAATAATCAACCTGATAATTTGCACCAACCCGGATAGCATCAAAACGACAGTATTGCCTGCACAAATCACATTGTATACATATAGCTGGATCAATTTCAGCTTTGGGCAGGCCATAATAGTCTGATTGCCTAACATCCGATGTCTGATGCATAATCAAATGCAAGTTGGGTGCATCTACATCACAATCTGCATAGGCTTTAGCCTTAGCTAACTTAATAAAAGCACTTGCAATCGTTGTTTTTCCAGTTCCACCTTTGCCACTAAGGATTAGTAACTGCTTCATGCCGCACCTCCCTAGCAACTGTTTGGAGCAAGTTAGAAAAAAGGTCTTGATACTTTTGGTTTCCCTTTACTAAGATCTGGGCATCTGAATTTATTTTGCCCAGTTCATGATCAAAGGGAATCTTACCTAAGATTTTGATCCCATTTTCTAGACAAAATTGCTCTGACGGATTATCATCACTTGGGAGGCACTTATTAAGCACTACTCCATGCGGCTTATCAAATAGCTGCACCAGATTATAAACCATATTAAGATTATGTGCCCCAAACAAAGTAGGTTCTGCTACCAAGATACAGTAGTCGGCATCCTTAATACTTTCCATAACAATACAAGCACTACCCGGTGGACAATCGATAACAGTGAATTCTTTATCTTCACTAATATAACTCAAAAGTTTTTTAATAATCGGAATGCCCGAAGCTATACCTGTATTTAATATCCCTGTAATTACAGCAACATTTTCAGAAGTACCCCTTTGCACCTCTCCGATTAATCTTTCTTTTTCCGACAATGCCTTTTCAGGACAAAATAATAGGCATCCACCACAGGAATGACAAACCTCTTCAAAAACCAACAGATTGTTAACAATATAGGCCAAAGCATTAAATTGACAAAAATCAACACATTTGCGGCAGCCATTACAAAGGGTTTCATCTACCTTAGGAATTTTAACTGAAATTTCTTCTGCTTGTATATTTTTCGGCTTAAAAAAGAGATGACCATTTGGTTCTTCGACGTCACAATCTATATAGGTTGCATCCTTTACTAAAGCAGCTAAATTTACAGATACAAGAGTTTTACCTGTGCCTCCCTTGCCACTTAGCACAGCTATGTTCATACTATTTGCCCCCATGATTGTGAAATCCCGCATGAATTTCATCTAACAAGGATATTTTGCCATCAGTAAAGGCACTGATATTATCCTTGATGGAATCGTTAACCGTTTTGTATATTTCAATATTAGCTGCTTTAAGAACGTTGGCAGCATTTTCCCCACAGCGTGGCGTAATTAAGGCCCTTACCTGGTTATCCACAATGGTCTGGGCCGCTTTAATACCGGCACCGCCTTGGCTAGCTGCCGCACTATTATCTAGAAAGGTACTTTCTTTTGATTCATTATTATAAATAAGGAAATATGGAGCGCGACCAAAGGACTGACATACACTAGTTTCCATTGATTTGTCGTCAACAGGAATTGCTATTTTCATTGAATAGCCCCCTTCTACTTATCTATCATTAGGAGTCATTATCTTTTAGAAAACCTCTGCAGCATCTATGTCTACGAAAACCACCCAGGCAAGGTTTTTCTATACCATTACAAAGCTTGTAATCCCCACCTTCTATTCTTAGTGTTTTTCCATTTACCAGTGATTGCGCAATTTTTTTCCTGGCATCATTATAGATACCCTGGACAGTTGTGCGTGCAATATGCATTTGTTTGGAGCATTCTTCCTGTGTAAACCCTTCTAAATCAATTAATCGTATCGTTTCGTATTCATCAACAGTCATGATGACATAATGTTCATGATCAATTGGCGTATTAAGTGGCCCAAATCTAGTACTCCTCGGCAGACTGCATACTTTT
>JAQWAN010000270.1 GCA_028707655.1 Bacteroidaceae bacterium | reverse complement strand
TTAGAGAGGGGATTTACGACGTGCTTATTGGAGTTAATCTACTACGAGAGGGATTGGATTTACCCGAGGTATCTCTAGTAGCTATCTTAGATGCAGACAAAGAGGGCTTCTTACGTAGTCACCGCTCCCTAACCCAAACAGCAGGACGAGCGGCTCGAAACATTAATGGCAGGGTTATTATGTATGCAGACCGAATAACCAATAGTATGCAGCTAACCATAGACGAGACGAACCGCAGGCGCATAAAACAGTTAGCTTACAACGAACAACCTGGCATTACACCGCAACAAATTATAAAAGCCAAAGGAACAGCCTTTTCTAAGAAAAGCAATATAGAGGAGATGCAACAGGAGAAATATAAACAACAGGAGACGCATGCACATGTGGCAGACCCTATTCTCTCCTTTATGACTACTGCTCAACTGGAAAAGAGTATTCAGCGTACGAAGAAGTTGATGCAAGAAGCGGCTAAGAAATTAGATTTTATGGAGGCTGCACAATATCGCGACGAACTCTTAAAGCTACAAGAGCTACAAAAAGAGAAGCAAAACGCCTAAGAGATATACAAAAACGACCCCAATTGTTTGCGAAGAATTGGGGTCGTTTTTTTCGTATACTAATAACTAGTTAGAAGGGCGTTTATAACATGCCCTCCTCCTCTAGATAAGAATCTTTAAATCCTAAGAAATAAAGTACACCATCTAAACCTATTGTATTGATAGACTGTTCGGCATTGGCCACCACTTTAGGTTTAGCATGGAAAGCAATACCTAATCCAGCCTCTCCCAACATAGGAAGGTCATTAACGCCATCGCCTACTGCTATTGTTTGTGCTATATCCACATTTTCCACTTGTGCAATTAGTTTCAATAACTCAGCTTTGCGCGGACCATCTACAATCTGACCACAATAACGACCAGTTAGTTTATCATCCTTTATCTCTAAATCGTTTGCATAGACATAGTCGAATCCAAAACGCTGTTTTAAGTAATTACCAAAGTAGGTAAATCCACCCGACAATATAGCCACTTTATAACCATATTTTTTGAGTACAAACATCAAACGTTCTACACCCTCTGTTATAGGTAAATTTTCTGCTATCTCTTTCATAACAGAAACATCTAATCCCTTTAAGAGGGCTACTCTTTCTGTAAAACTCTCTTTAAAGTCAATCTCGCCACGCATAGCACGTGCAGTAATGGCTTTTACTTGGTCGCCTACACCAGCTCGTATAGCCAACTCATCTATCACTTCTGTTTCAATCAGCGTGGAATCCATATCAAAACAGATCAGACGACGCATCCTACGATACATATTGTCTAATTGGAAGGAGTAATCCATCTCTAACTCACTCGTTAGCTTTAACAAATCGGACTGCATAGCAGGACGATTATTCGGTGTACCACGAACCGAGAACTCAATACATGCTCTGGTATTCTCCTTATTCTCATCCAATGGGATACGTCCGGTTAACCGACGAATAGCATCAATATTTAATCCTTGGTCAGAGATGATTTGCGTTACTGCAGAGATCTGTTTGGCCGATAGCTTACGCCCCATAACCGTTAAGATATATCTGTTTTTACCCTGCAAACCAACCCAATCTCTATATTCATCCTTGGTAACAGGATAAAAACGAACCGCAACATTTAAAGAAGTGGCTTTAAATAACAACTCCTTCATGATAAACCCAGCAAATTTCTCTTCTGCTTGAAAAAGGATACCTAAGGAAAGTGTGTTGTGTATATCTGCTTGACCAATATCCAAAATAGTCACTCCATACTTAGCTAATATAGCTGTAAATGAGGATGTTAAACCTGGTCTATCTTCTCCTGTTATACGAATTAGAATCAGTTCTTGCTTGTTATCGTCAATCATTTTTTATATTTTGAGTGCAAAAGTAGTGAAAACTATTACAAGAATAGCCTATTATGCCTATTCTTTGCACTGATATTTATATTTTAGGGTATTTTTTTCAGTAAAAATAACAAAACAGCGAACTAAATAATCGTTATCGATTGCTTTTGACAGTATTCTACTGCTAGCTCTTTCAATCTAAATTTCTGAATTTTCCCACTACCCGTCATTGGAAACTCCTCTACAAAAAAGATATATTTAGGAATCTTATAACGAGCTATCTGGTCCATACAAAATTCTCTAATATCAGATTCTTGTAGATCGGCATCTTCGTTTTTGACAATAAAAGCACCCACTGCCTCACCATATTTAGGGGAGGGAACACCAACCACTTGTACATCTTTTACCGCAGGATGGCGATAGAGATACTCCTCTATCTCGCGCGGAGAGATATTCTCGCCACCACGAATAATCATATCTTTGATGCGGCCTGTAATACGATAGTTACCGTTCTTATCTTTTATACCCAAATCGCCCGAATGCAGAAAACCATTGGCATCAATCACTTCTGCGGTAGCTGTTTCATTCTTATAGTACCCCTTCATAACATTGTATCCCTTGCAACAGAGTTCGCCCTGCACTTCGGGCAAGCACTCTTCGCCGGTCTCTACATCTATTACTTTGACCTGCATATGCTCAAACTCGTAGCCTACTGTGGCACATCGCTCTTCAAAAGGTTGCTCTATTCGGGTATGGGTCATACCTGGAGATGCTTCGGTTAAGCCATATACACTGGTCACTTTCATAA
>JAQWAN010000269.1 GCA_028707655.1 Bacteroidaceae bacterium | reverse complement strand
GAAGGACTTGCAGAAGGTGTTAAATCTGGTGGTAAATTAGCATTACAAAGTCGTAAATTAAAAGTAAAAGCACTTTACAAAGATATCCCTGAGAAATTAGTTGTTGACGTTACAAAACTAGGATTAGGTAAAACTATTAACGTTTCCGACTTACATTTTGAAGGTCTTGAATTAACAAACGCAAAAGAAGCAGTTGTTTGTGCAGTTAAATTAACACGTGCAGCAAGAGGTGCAGCAGCTGTAGCAGAAGCATAAATTTAGACTGAATGAAATATTTAATTGTCGGTTTAGGGAATATTGGTTCTGAATACCAAAACACCCGCCACAATATAGGATTTAAAGTATTGGACGCCCTTGCAAAGGCGTCCAATATTGTATTTGAGAATAGCAGATATGGATTAGTAGCTTCGCTAAAAGTGAAAGGTCAATCGCTTACGCTACTCAAGCCATCCACTTACATGAACTTAAGTGGTAATGCCGTCCGTTATTGGATGGAAAAAGAAAATATTCCTGTAGAACGTTTACTTGTTGTTGTAGACGATTTAGCCCTTCCTCTAGGAACACTTCGATTAAAAGCAAAGGGCAGTGATGCTGGCCATAACGGATTAAAACATATTGCCAGTATTCTAGGAACACAGGCATATGCAAGATTGCGATTTGGCATAGGTAATGATTTTCCAAGAGGTGGTCAAATTGACTATGTACTAGGACATTTCAGCAAGGATGATGAGGTCATTATTAATGAAAAAGCTATTATAGCCGAAGAGATCATTAAGAGCTTTTGTCTTGCGGGTATTTCAATTACAATGAATCAGTTTAATAAGAAACCATGAAAGAAGCAAGGGCAGATAAACTATTATGGGCCGTACGACTCTATAAAACACGTTCACTAGCTGCAGAAGCATGCAAGAAAGGACGAGTTAAAATAAATGGAGCTTTAGCTAAATCCTCCAAAAGTATTAAGAACGGTGATATTATTGAAGTCAAAAAATCACCCATCACTTATTCCTATAAAATATTAAATGTTATCGAGAAGCGGGTTGGTGCTAAACTAATACCAGAAATACTCGAAGATATTACTCCAAAAGAGCAATATGAATTACTCGAAATGACCAAGATCAGTGGTTTTGTTGACAGAGAACGAGGCATGGGTAGGCCCACAAAAAGAGAAAGAAGAAAGATTGACAACTTCACTCAATTTGATAGTGAATAGCTCTTACTTCTTATTTAACACCTCCGTATCGATTAAATTATAAATCGACTTAATCTCCCCCACTACCCATACAACATCTCCGGGTAATAGAACAGCATTCAAATTTGCACGCTTAATAAGATTATCCCCTCTTTCTATACCTACAACTAAACAATTATAGATCGATTTGATACCAGAATCGGCCAAAATTTTGCCTGTTATGGCAGATTGTTCACTCAACACAAAACGTCTTAAACACATCTCCGATTGATTAACATTAGCCGTGTCGATTCCATTCTTCACAACCGTATGCATTGCTTCATCAAACACTTCAAGCTGTTTATCCGTACCAATCACCTGAATTCGGTCATGAGGAAATAGCACAACATCGGCAGAAGGAATATTAATTCGCTGTTCTCCTCTCAACAAAGAGGTTATATATACTCCATATCTTTGAGATAAACGTAGCGAATCTAAAGATTGTCCTGTCCAAACAGAATTCGAGGGTATATTATAATCCGCAAGATGTAAATCACGCGATAGAAGCGATTTAAAGTAATTAGGTTTTTCGAGAATCAATCGATTATATTGCAGGTCTTTGAAACGCAAATTGTAGTAGAAACGACGCTCTAGTAGAATAGAATGTTTTTTTAATCTTTTCGAATAAACAATAGATCCAACCAACAAAAAAGCAATTAAAATAATTAATGCAAACGAGGAATGAAAAATCTTAGCCAACAGAAAAAAGACTAGACCAATAGCAATAATCGACCGAAAAAAGATGGTTGACACCAAAGAAGCTCTATTAAAACGGCCCTCTTTCCACAGTGTAGTAAACTCCTCCGAGCGATTTTTCTTCATAATCAGAGCTCTTAAAAAAGGAGACATCAGCACAACAGTAACTATTGCACCTATACTAGTAGCCCATCCTTCTTGTAAATGTTCTCGTAAAAAGGGAAGGAAGAAATCTAACGAAAGAAGAATAATAGCAACAGATAGAACGGTGTACACTAGAGATATTCGCAAAATAGATAGGAGTAATTTGTGCCAATTATTTTCACTATTTACCGTAGTTGTACCCACCGAATAACGATTCAAAAAAGCGATAAAAGAAGCAGGTAGATTTTTCTCTAACCAAGTCACACAAAAAGGAGCAAATCTAATCATGTAGGGGGTTATAAAAGTAGTTAACACAGAAACCACCACCACAATAGGATACAGAAAAGAACTAGTAACACCAAGTGAAACGCCCAAGGAAGCAATAATAAAGGCAAACTCACCTATCTGCACCAAACTAAAACCACTCTTAACAGCAACCGACAACTCTTTACCAGCTAACAACACACCTAATGTACCTAAAAACGACTGCCCAAGTATCACTACCAGCGTAATAATAAATATAGGAGATATGTAAGTTACCACAACCTGTGGGTCTACCATCATACCAACAGAAACGAAGAAGATGGCACCAAATAAATCTTTCAA
>JAQWAN010000044.1 GCA_028707655.1 Bacteroidaceae bacterium | reverse complement strand
AGCGCCAGTTTTGTGGGCAATTTTCTGGCCACTTCAAGCGCGAAGCTGGGGCCGGAAAGCGCCATGGCGCGATTCCCCAGTTGCGGGAGTTCCTGTTCTATTACCTCGCACGGCGTCAGCAGCGTTGTTTCCTCAAGTCCTTTGTAGCCTTTATTGGAGCTGTTCTTACCGCTATTGGTTACTCTATCAATGATAAGGTGGTTATCTTTGACCGTATTCGTGAGTTCTTCCACCTTCATCCAAAACAGGATAAGAAGAAATTGTTTAACGACTCTTTGAATACAACATTAGCACGTACCATCAATACTTCTGTAAGTACATTAATCGTATTGTTATGTGTATTCTTATTAGGAGGTGATAGTATTAGAGGATTCTCCTTTGCAATGATTCTAGGTGTTGTTGTAGGTACATCTTCTTCTTTATTCCTTGCATCTCCAATAGCTTACTTAATGATCAACAAAAAGAAATAGAATAAACATTCGTTTCTTACTTTATAGAATAAGGCTACCCAATTGGGTAGCCTTATTTATGTTTACGCCCCAACGGATAGAAAGGATGCAACCTGAAGGAACATAAACACCCGAGCCCATACTTCTAGTTCCATCTCTACTGCATGGAGTAAATACAGCCTGAAGAAGCATAAACGACCGAGCCCATACTTCTAGTTCCACCTCTACTGCATGGAGTAAATGCAGTCTGAAGGAACATAAACGCCCGAGACTTATAGCGCTTAAAAACCCTGGCAGCCCTAAAAGAAAGAGCAAAATAGAGGGCCCCAAAAAGGGAACTGAAAAACATGTTAATAAAACAACTATCTAACTAAACAATGTAAATTTACTGGCATCTTGCTCATTACCACTTGCATAAGTGAAAGGAATGCACTTTATTTGCATATCGTTAAACAATAAATATCTATACTAAAACAACAATAAAAGGAGATAAACCTACACGAGATTTCTTGCATAGTCTTTTTTAAGAATGACTAAATAATTATACAAACAACTCTCTCTTTATTTATCTCCTTTGGCTCGTAGCCAAAGGAGGTATTTTATCTTAAAATTATGAAGAAAAAAATTAATCTATTCTGTTTCTTAACCATGGTGACCATGCTGTTCTTATCGGCAGAAAGTATTATCACTATAGCAACAAACATGCAATGTTTGATTGAAGGTACGCAAAAGGATGAGAATAAAGAAAACAAGGAGCTACTTAAGAACATAAATATCTTAAGCCTCACACCTAACTTTATCACGAGTGAAAATGCAACTCTCCTAAAAGGTGAGAAGCAGGAGGAGATCAAAATTTGGCCTACCGAAGGATATGTCTCAGTTAAGACAAATAGCACCCTTACAAAGGTTATAATAATGACTATAGCGGCCATAACATCTATTATCTGTACCATTATGGCCATCATTCTTTTTTTCCGTTTTATAATAAATATAAATAAGTCAAACGTTTTTAGTTGGAAAAACGTATCTTTGCTGCGGAAAATGGGGGGGTTGCTTATTGTATCCTACATAGTGGAATGTACATATACTGCTATGTCGCTTATTGAACTTAATAAAGCAATCGATTTGTCAAATTACCATATCAATTACTTGAGCTGTGTAAACAATATCGGACTTCTTCTTGGCATTATCTCCTTCCTGATTGCTGAGGTTTTTGCAAAAGGACTGAAGATAGAAGAGGAACAAGAATTTACAGTTTAATTAGAAAAAAGTAACATGGCAATTATAGTAAACCTAGATATCATGATGGCACGCAGAAAAATGTCACTTAATGAACTTTCAGAGCTTGTTAAGATAACCCCTGCCAACCTATCCATCTTGAAAACAGGAAAAGCAAAAGCAATTCGTTTTACTACCCTAGAGAGTATTTGTAAAGTGCTGAAATGTCAGCCAGCTGATATCCTAGAATATCAAGAATTAGACAACGAATAAAAGAGAAAAAATGAAGAGCAACTCACTTATTACAACAACAACGCACTATGTAGGTGTCAACGACCGCAAGACCGAATTATTTGAAGGGATGTGGCCATTACCTTATGGCATATCCTATAATTCTTATCTAATTGTTGACGAAAAGGTAACGCTAATTGAAACAGTTGAAATTAGCTGTTTTGAACGCTACCTTAAACAAATAAAAAGAATCTTAGGCGACCGTCCTATAGATTATCTCATCATTAATCATATGGAACCGGATCACTCTGGTTCGCTTGCACTGATAAAACAACAATATCCGGAGATTACATTGGTAGGAAACAAACGTACCTTTGATATGATTGAGGGATTCTACGGTATAAAAAGTAAACAGCTAGTAATTAAAGAGGGCGACCAACTAACAACGGGTACACATACCTTCCAATTTTATCTTACACCAATGATACATTGGCCCGAGACAATGATGACCTACGACATCAGCACGAAAACAATCTTCACAGGAGATGCCTTTGGCTGTTATGGCACCTTAGATGGCGGCATTATTGATGAGCAACTACTCATTGAAAAACAGTGGGAGGAGATGACTCGTTACTACGCTAATATTGTGGGTAAATACGGAAAAAATGTACAACAAGCATTAAAGAAACTAGCTGGACTAGAATTAGAATATATCTGCTGCACACATGGACCGGTATGGCACGAACTACTCAACAAGGTAGTGGCTACCTACGATAAGCTCAGCAAATACGAAGCAGAAGAGGGCGTAGTGATTGCCTATGGAAGCATGTATGGCAATACAGAAGAGATGGCAGAAGAGATAGCCAACGAACTTTCTGCACAGGGTATCCGAAAAATTGTGATGCATAATGTTTCGAAAAGCCATCCATCCTACATACTAGCAGATATTTTCCGCTACAATGGCTTGATTATTGGCTCCCCTACCTATAACAATTGTCTTTATCCAGCCATAGAAGAGCTCTTAAACAAGATTAAGATGAGAAATATCAAACCTAGATATTTTGCCTACTTTGGTTCCTTCTCATGGGCAGGAGCAGCGGTTAAACGTATAGGCGACTTTGTGGAGAAAAGTGGCTTTACAGTAGTTGGTGCACCCGTTGAGATGAAGTATGCAATGCATACGGAGGATATGTCTAAAGCACGTGCTTTAGCCATTGAGATGGCTAAGACCATGCGTAAGGCCTAAAAGGAGTGCTTAAAGCACTTGACTAATACGAACAAAAAAAGACCTGCTTGTTACAACAAGCAGGTCTTTTTTTATAGCTTAACGAAATAAGCCTCTATTTTTTTTGCGTACTAAAGAAGGTACGTAATTTCTCATAGGCAGCAGCAAACAATTCGCTGTTTTTCGCAGTAAAGGGATAATCCTTAGCAGGAAGAATAGGAAATACTTTTACAGGGAATTTGGTTGCAGTTAATTCTTGCGCACAAATCGTTCTAAACACTTTTCCATTTACCGGTTGATAGAAGGGTTCATCCATATCTTCTAATCCCTTACGACGGGGCTCAGCGCCTTTTAGGAACTCCTCTGTGGAGGGATAAAAGCCTAATTTCTGTAACCAATAGTTCGATTGCATAGACATTACAAATACATATTCAATCGTTGGGTTCTCTTCTAAGATCCACTCAATATGCGACAGACCTCTAACGGCCTTCTCTTCAGGAATAAGCACACGCTTACCTCTAGGAGCAGGTGCCACCTGGTCGTTACATAAATTGGTGATATATATTTCGTTGGGTTTAATCTTATTAAGTGTTGCAAAGCCTAAATAACTAAACAAGTTACGTGCCTCTACATTTCTGCTGCGTTCTCCATGATCTTCTGGAAAACTACGGAAATAATAATCGGCAAACATCGCTATTTGTGTTGTCTTATCCGACCATTGTAAGTTTGAATCTTCTCCAATCACCAACAATTTTGCTGGTTCAGACGTTTTTAAGTCTTTTGATCTCATCATGTAATTTAAATTATTGCAGTTAGTCTGCAAAGATACACTTTTATAGAGTAAATCAACTCAATTCTGGAAGATTGTTATGAATTCGCCTAATTGCGAGAATAAAACAACCTTTCTGAAGCAAAGCCTTTGCTAATCAGCACTTAACCATAAAGATGGAAAAGAATATCGATTAACGAATTAACAATTTAACCATTACTGGATTATGATCGGACAAGTAGCCCGTTCCATTCTTTGTTCTATCATCTATCACCCTAGAACTAAAGATCTTAAATTCTTTAGACACAAAAATATGGTCAATCAATGGACGCTCCTCAAGGGATACAGTGCCAAAAGCATGAAAAGACCAATTAGGGCCATAACAAATAGGTGCAACTGCCCTACTATCTTTTAGTAAACCATCTTCTGTCATTGCCAAAAAAGCATCCGATTCTGCGGTAACATTAAAATCGCCCGTTACAATGATGGGTAATCCTTTGCCCAACTCAACAGCCTTCTGCTGGATTAATTTAGCACCCATACGTTGCGCTACCAATCCCACATGGTCTAAATGGGTATTAATAAAGAAAAACTTTTTGTTGGTCTGTATATCTTGGAGAATAACCCATGTGGCCATACGCTCGCAAGCAGCATCCCATCCTTTTTCGCCAAAATGAGTAGGATGTTCGCTCAAGGCAAAGTTACCATATCTCACCATGTTAAAACGATGTTTATTATAAAAAACGGGGGCATATTCACCCGCCTCTTTTCCATCTAAACGACCCACTCCTAACGCTTCATAATTGGGTAATAATTCTTTTAAATCGGTCAATTGATGGTGAAGGACCTCTTGTGCACCAAAAACATCGGGTGCATAGTAGTTAATCATTTTGGCAGCTGCTTCCTTACGTAGTGCCCAGTTATTAGAGGCATCATCTGGATTATCGTAACGAACATTAAAAGTCATCACTTCAATAGGTTCATTGGCTGGCTTAGTACATCCCACACACATGGATACGAGGAGAGAGGTAAACAGTAAAAAAGAGAAATTTTTCATAGTATTCTAAATAACAAGTTTATAAAAAAGAGAGTGTTAAGGAATAAAAAAGGCTTATTCATTCCATTTTAACAACTTCTGATAGGTCATATCAATACCCAAAGCTCCTAAAGGAGCTGTGATAAGAATAGAAAGCACAGCAACAGTTAAAATCAATTCGCCATGAGGAAGTCCCATACCTAATGGTATAGCACCAATAGCTGCCTGAACAGTAGCCTTTGGCGTATAAGCAATCATACAAAAGAGGCGCTCCTTTGTGTTTAAGGAAGTACCTAATAAAGAACAATAGACACCCACCATACGAAAGAGTAGAGCTAACAGAATCAATAATACAGCCGACAATCCAGCCGATACAGCATAATGTAGGTCAACAGTAGCACCTACCAATACAAACAACAGAATCTCTGCAGCCACCCATAATTTGGTAAATTTAAACGATAAACGCATCGCTAAAACATCGTACTTCTTTAGTATAGTAATACCGATGGCCATAATAGCTAACAGTCCAGAAAGCGGCACAATGCCCTTCATCTCCTCTTCTAGTGCAATCAGCAAAAAGGATATGCTTAACAGCAAAATAACTTTCACTGAATCGCGCATATGATAGTGCTTAAAGTAATAAACAAAAAGAGCACCTAGTAAAACACCTAATAAGACCCCCATCACAATGGATATGGGTATCTGTGCAAACTGCCCAATGTTCATCTCTCCACCAGCTGCCAATGCAGTAAAAGCTGTAAAAAGCACAATTACAAAAACATCGTCGACCGATCCACCCGCCATAATCAATTGGGGAATACTTTTATCTGTACCATATTTATGCTCTAAAAGATAAAGCATCTTAGGTACAATCACAGCAGGAGAAACAGCGGCAATAACGGTACCCATAACGGCTGCATCTAGTAAAGAGATAGGAAACAAAAGAGGTGCAGACACAAGAATACCAATGAGCTCAAAGGTTGCTGGTACAAAGCACATCAGTATAGCAGGTCTTCCTACACGCTTTAGATCTTTCAAGTTCAGCGCCAACCCTGCACGAGTTAATATAATGACCAATGCTAATTTACGTAAATCGGCCGATATATCTAACAGATTAGGTGCTAGCAAATCTAACATATAGGGGCCCAAGATAACGCCCGTTAAAATCATGCCAATAAGAGCAGGTAACTTTATTTTTAGAGAGAGATAGCCTAACAATAAGCCCAACAAAAAGATGAAAGCTAAACTGGATAACATAATGCTATATTTAATGATATGAACGCAAAGGTACTCATTCTTAAAAAATAAAAAAGGAGAACATTCTTATAAATATAGTCAATAAATATGCAAAAAAACATATATTTGTATAACCAACAATCTATTACCACATGAAACAGGTTAAAAGAAGCATACTATTCCTCCTTTTATTACTCAGCATATCCACCTCAATAATGGCAAATAGTTGGAATAGTTTTATTATTAATTATCCAAAGAAAACATACGGAAACGGCAGTCAGACCTGGCAAATAGCCTCCTATAATAATCACTGGACCTATTTTGCTAATAAAAATGGCATCCTTCAATTTGATGGCGATAAATGGACTGTTTTACCCATCCACAACGAAGATGACATCCGCTCCATCTATCCCTCAAAAACAACCAAGAAGATTTATGTGGGAGGTATCAACGAATTTGGCTATTATGATGCCAATGAAAATGGAGAATTAACCTATACCTGTTTATCCGATTCCACCACTCAAGAGAACGCTACGATTGGAAACGTTTGGAATGTACACCAGTACGAGCATGTGCTCTATTTCCAAGGCGACCAGAAAATATTAAAATATTTAGACAAAAAATTCACACAGATTGAAGCGGTTGAGCATATTGACTGTTCGGCTATTATTAATGGCATTTTATATGTAGGAACAAAGAAAGGTGTGTTTGTGTTAATAGGCAACCATCTCTTTCCGTTACAGGGAGCAGATATTCTCAAAGGTAAACGTATCCGAGGATTTATCCCAGAGAAAAAAGGCATACTTGTGGTTACCTCTTACAACGGGCTCTATTACCACAACGGACAAGAAACAACACCCTATATTCTGGGCATAGAATCGTTTCTTTCTAAGAATGAGGTGTTTTGTACCTCCTTTAACAAAGAGAATATCGCCATAGGTACCATTCATAAGGGGCTAGTGGTGATTAATAGGAAAACACGCAGTGCCAAGTATTTTAATGAAAACAACGGATTACAAAATAAAACCGTATTATCTCTATCGTTTGATGAGAATGATAATCTATGGGTTGGATTAGATAAGGGGATAGATTATATCTATTTAAATAATCCATTAACCAACCTCTACTCCTATCCCAACTCCTATGGAACAGGCTACACAGCTGCTCTCTTGAAAGATAAACTCTATCTAGGAACTAATCGAGGTTTATATTATACCACATATCCTGTAGAAACGAACCATAACCTGCCAACAATTCATGAAATGCCACATGCAAGCGGACAAGTATGGAATCTATGCCAAATTGGAGAAGAGCTATTTTGTTTACACGATAGAGGGGTATATATCATCCATAACAACAGTATGCAACGAGTCACCAACATAGTGGGCGCATGGACCTGTCAACCCATAATGAACCATCCTAATAAGATCTATGTTGGTACCTACGATGGCATCTATGTCTTAGCAAAAGAAAAGGACCAATGGAAACTAATCACGAAACTAAAAAACTTATCCAACTCAAGTCGCTATTTTCAACAAGAATCCGCCCAAAATATTTGGATTAACAACAGAGATAATGTTATTCGCGTAACCATTGACTCTACACTGCAAGAGGTGGTTGCAACTAAATCTTATCCTATTAAAGAGGGTTCTTCAGAGGTAAAAAAGGTGCAAATCAGCAAGATAAAAGACACCATCTATTTTACTACCCCTAAAGGTATCTATTGCTATAACCAAAAGAAGGATAGAATAGAAAAGAGCACATATATGAACCATCTTTTGGAGGATAAGTCCTACTACTTACACCTTTATGAAAATGGTAATCAATTAATTGCACTCACCGAAAAGGAGATAACAACCACTCATTTCACCCATTACAAAAGAGCCAATACAACCAGCACCTTTTCATTTAATAAGTTTCCTATTGATTTAGTACAAGATGCAGAAACGGTAATCCCTCTGGCGGATTCTTTACTCATTATTCCCAACGAAAATGGGTTTGCACTGTACCAAGAAAATCAAAAGAAAATGTTCGAAAAGAGCAAAACAGAGGTTAAGATTAGAAACGTACACACAACAGAGCACAAAGATTCAATGATCTATACCAGTAACTTTTTGGACAAAAAGATAAAGCCCATACTGGGATACCAATTGAATAGTATACAGATTGAATATGGATTATCCAAGTTTGGACAAGAATATCAGGTAAACTATCAATATAAGCTAAACGACGAAGATTGGTCCGATTTTACACATACAGAGATGAAGGAGTATAACAACCTAGATGAAGGCGAATATACCTTTTTAGTAAAAGCACTCTCTATAGATGGCTCCATCTCAACAGATTCCTTTAGTTTTACCATTCTACCACCGTGGTATCGAACAAACTTAGTCTACAGCATCTATTGCATACTCTTTATCCTATTCCTATGGGGACTTTACAAATGGGATGATCTACGTCTCCGACAGAAAAAGGAACAAATAACCCTAGAAACAGAAAAGAAAAAAGAGGAGTTAAAGCGTAAATATGAAAAAGAGAACAAACAGAAGGAGCAACAAATCATACAATTGGAAAAAGAAAAGCTAGAGCATGAATTAAAGCATAAAAACCAAGAGATGACCAATCTCACCATTAACTTTTTCCGTAAGAATGAGATTCTAACGCTCATAAAATCGGATATAACAACCATAATAGGCAGTTTAAAAAGCAGTAAAAACGAAAAAGACAAGGCGCTAAAGAAAGAACTGCTGCTGATCAACTATAAGATTGACAAAAACATCAACAGTGATGATTTACTAAAACGAATAGAAGAGCAGTTTGACCTTTTACACAATAATTTCATGACACGAATAAATGAAAATTATCCTGACCTATCGGTAAAAGAACGAATGGTCTGTGCCTATTTAAAAATGAATCTATGCTCTAAAGAGATTGCTCCTCTTTTAAATAGTTCTATTAGAGGTATCGAAACAATAAGGTATAGACTCCGAAAAAAAATGGGACTAACACGAGACGAAAGTCTTGTTACTTTTATTCACACTAAATTATAATTTTGATAAAAACACACATATTGTTAATTTTATATTTTATTTAAAGCGTATTTTTAAAACGCTTTAAAACAACAAATTACAAATACCAAACGTATTAATGACGTATTATTTTACCTATACAGACGTATTATTGAATTAATAATAATAAACATATAGGTAGAAGATTTTGTAGGTTTGCAGTGTTAATAATAAACTAATGTTAATCTAAACTATGCAAGCTTATGAAAAAGTTATGTCTTTTTTTAATTCTATTAGGTACGTATTTTACAGCCTTCTCACAAAACATACAGGTGCAAGGAACTGTAGTTAGTGAAACAGACGGTGAAACATTACCAGGAGTAAATGTTATTGTAAAGGGCAATTCTACCAATGGAACCATTACAAATCTAAATGGAGAATTTACGCTCAACGTTAATTCAGGTGATATATTAACCATCTCCTACATCGGTTATAAATCACAAGAAATAATCATTAAAACAAACAAGAAGTTAAGTATCGCTTTACGAGAAGATACGGAGAGCTTAGATGAAGTTATTGTGGTGGGCTACGGCGTACAAAAAAAGAGTGTTGTAACAGCTGCCATCAGTAGAGTCTCTGCCGAAGATTTAAATGCAGCTAAACCATCACGTGTGGAGGATGCATTAAAAGGTAAAGTATCAGGAGTACAAATAACACAAAGCTCTGGTCAACCTGGATCCGATTCTAAAGTACGTATACGTGGTATTGGTACAGTAAACAATAGTGACCCACTATATATTGTAGATGGAATGCCCGTAGATGGAGGAATTGGGTACTTAAACCCTGTAGACATCCAATCCGTCGAAATTTTAAAGGATGCGGCTTCTGCAGCAATATATGGAGCAAGAGCAGCAAATGGTGTGATTTTGGTTACTACAAAAACAGGCTCAAAAGGAAAAACAACTATAAATTATAACTTCAGCTACGGATGGCAAAATCCTTGGAAAAAGAAATCAGTGCTAAATGCTAAGGAGTACATGACCATCATGAACGAAGCACAAATCAACGATGGCAATTCATTTAGATATTCACGAGAAGAAATCGCAAATGCAGGTAATGGCACCGATTGGCAAGAAGAAACCTTTAATGATGATGCACCCATCCAAAATCATCAATTAAGTATTAGCGGCGGTTCAGAGAAAATTCAATATTTCCTTTCTCTAGGTTATTTTAACCAAGACGGTATTGTTGGTGGTAACTATGACAAATCGAACTACGAACGTTGGAGCATAAGAACAAACTCTACATACACTGTGTTCGAAGAGAATAATAGAAACTTCTTGAATAAGTTAAGAGTTGGTATGAATGTAGGCTATTCTAGAGCAAACTCCACAGCCATCGAAGCCAATTCAGAATATGGCTCCATACTTGGAAGTGCTTTAACCTTTTCACCATTAGTATCTGTTTATGCTGACGAAGCAACAGGAGCAGATATACTAAGCAGATATCCTTATGCCATAACAAATAAAGATGGACGAGTATTCTCCATACCACCTACAGGCTTTCAAGAGATAGCCAATCCAGTGGGCATGTTGAATCAGCCAAGCTCTACACAAAACAACGAAGATAAATTTGTTGGAACAGTATGGGCAGAAATAGATATCCTACCAGGTTTAAAATTCAAAAGCAGTTATGGCTTCGACCTTGCTTTCTGGGGCGCAGACAGCTATACCTTCCCCTATTTCCTTGCTACACAAGGAAAGAATCTCGATTACAGTACGGTACAAAGTGAGATGAACAGAGGATATAAATGGCAAGTAGAAAATGTATTAACTTACAGTACTACTATTGCAGAGAAACATCATGTTTCATTTGTATTAGGTCAATCCGCTCAGAAATATAGTGTACGCAATTTAGGAGGAAACGATAGAGATTTATTAGAGACAGATCCTAACAAAGCAAACATCAATTCAGCTATTGCAGATGCAAAACTAGAACGCGTATGGGG
>JAQWAN010000043.1 GCA_028707655.1 Bacteroidaceae bacterium | reverse complement strand
TGGAAAAGATAGCACAATCTATTCGTGCTGCGTACGAGAAACTATAAACGGTATTCTATACCAATAAACAAACAGGGGAGCCTTTAAAAGGCTCCCCTGTTTGTTTATTACCACATGTATAAAAGGGTAAAAACCACTATTTTATTTCTAATGCGTAACGCTACTAATAAGGAATAGAGGCTAACATCGTAGCCATCTTCTCTAATCCCTCTGCTAAAGGTTTTTTAATCATCCCCTTCATAAAAGGATTCAGACTTATTTTTATCGTTAGCTTCATCTTACATACAGATGCAGTAACCGGCAACAATTGAATCCAAAGATTAAACGCTTGGGGCGACTGAATGGTCTCCAGTTTAATACAAGTGGGAGACTCTCTTTCCACAATCTTCATAGATATAACACCAACTGGAGACACCTCAAAGCTCAATGTATCGGCATCAAACGTCAAGTTTTTTATCTTGTCGTTAGGCAGCTTATCTTGTATAGCAGCTAGGTTATTTAAATCGGATAACTTAGCATAAACAAGCGTTTGATTGTAAGGTATCTCTTTTATATTACTTTCAAATTTTTCCATTATCAGTTTTTATAGGAGTGACAACAACCTGCAATTAAACAAAAGCTGTTAATCGTATCGTTAGTTAAAGAAGAAAAGGATTACTTATTCCTCAACATCCCAATGAATAGGATCTTGTCTCCATCTATCTAAAATTTCCACATCATCTTCCTCTATATAACCTGTTTGCAAAGCTACTTCGAGAACCGACTCGTAATTAGTCAAAGAGGTTAGTTCAACATTGGCTTTCTTAAAAGCGCTCACAGACTGTTCAAAGCCGTAGGTAAAAGCAGCAATCATACCGATCACTTCACTTCCATCACGACGAATAGCCTCCACAGCTTTCAAACTACTTCCACCAGTAGAAACTAAATCTTCAATCACTACTACTTTCATGCGTGGTCGAAGTTCTCCCTCTATTAGATTTTCCAATCCATGATCCTTTGGCGTAGAGCGCACATAAACAAAGGGTAGATGCAAAGCATCCGCAACAAGAGCTCCTTGTGGAATAGCACCTGTAGCAACGCCAGCTATAGCATCTACTTGGCCATATTTTTCCATAATGATTCGTGCAATCTCTGTTTTGACAAAGTTTCTCAGATTTGGATACGATAATGTTTTACGATTATCACAATAAAAAGGGGACTTCCACCCAGATGCCCACATAAATGGATTATCTGGCTGAATCTTAATAGCTTTAATCTTAAGTAATCTTTCTGCAAAAAGTTTTTCAATAATTTTCATAAAGCAAAGTATCTATTATTCAGCAGACAAAAGTACAGAAATACATTGAATAATATGTATATAACAACGTAATTTTTTATATTTTTGGGAACTGAAAACCGATTTAAAACGAATAAACTGACATTTTGTAATAAAAAACAAAGCCACAAATAGGGAACCTTATAACGGCTATTGAACGGTTGCCAAAGTCAACACACTAATTTGAATATGGGGTATAGCCTGAAGCACCAGAGCGCAAGAGGAGATAGTTGCACCAGTGGTCAGCACATCATCTATCAAAAGAAGATGTTTACCAGCCATCAAAGATGGAGGAGCAGATAATTGAAAAACATGGGCTACATTTTCCCAACGTTCCATCGCGTTTTTATGGGTTTGCGTTTCGTTGGCCACTGCACGTTTCACTAACGACGTACAGATAGGAATTTTTGTTACCTCAGAAAGCCCCTGCGCAATACATTCCGATTGATTATACCCTCGTTGTTTCATCCGCTTAGGGTGTAGTGGAATAGGAATCAGATAGTCAATACCAACAAAAAAACCTTTCCGCACTAACTCTTCAGCCATCATCTTTCCCATTGTCACACCTAGACGTGTTGCACCATGGTATTTTATTTGAAAGAAAATCTTATCAAAATCGCTCCCTTTTTCATAACGAAAAAAAGAGAGTGCACGCTCAACATCAACCCGTCCCCAAAAGCGTTTAGCCACCTCATTGGCACTAAAATCAATATAATTTATCCGCGGTAATTGGCACAAACAATATAAACAGATACCCTCTTCAGAGAGCGCTAAAGAGCGACCACATACCGCACAGCAGTGTGGGAAGAAAAGTTCCCAGAGTGCAGAGGTCCAACGTTTTAATCTACATATCCTCCTCATCGGGTAAATGGTTTAACAAAGCAATCACTTTGTCCATTTCAAAACCTCGCCCAACCGCAAATCGGATAAGTTTGCCCTTTCGTTCATACAAAGAGCGAGCCTTAATAGCCCTGCTTTTCGAGGCCAATAATTCCGAAAGAATAGTTGTATAAATCTCCTCATCAATGGCCAATAAATAGGGTTCAAAAAAAGAGGTCTTTATCTGTTTCAAACGTAGAGCATGAGCCATTTTAAGACGCCCCCATTTGTTATAATGCAACTTATCGTGTATAAAGCTACTGCAATATCGCGACTCATCGAGATAATTTTCGCGCTTTAGATAGGCAATCACCTCCTCCATCACCTCGGCCGAAGCCCCCCAACGTTCCAATTTCTGTTGTACCTCGTACACACAATGTTCTGCCATAGAACAGTAAGCAGCAGCTTTATAAAGTGCTTTTTCTTTTGATAATTCCATCATCGGCAAGCTTTTATAAATCGATCATTTCCATACATATCTTTGTGTAAAGTTATCTCCTTAAAAGACAACGATTCCAATAATGCTATCATCTCCTGCCCATAAGCTCTATTTATTTCAAAATAGAGCGATCCGTTTGGACGGAGCAGCAACAAAGCCTTTGTTGCAATTGTTCTGTAAAACAAAAGAGGGTCATCGTGATGTACAAACAGAGCAAGCGAAGGCTCATATTCGAGCACATTAGGTTGCATATCTTGCTTCTCTACAGCGGTGATATAGGGCGGATTGCTCACCACACAATCAAACCTACCCGCAGGCGTCTGTTGGAGAATGTCCATTTGTACAAAATCGATATCCACCTGCCTACTTTTAGCATTATACTTTGCCACCTCTAAAGCATCTAACGAAACATCTAATGCAGTCACCTTAGCCAAAGGCAATTGGCTAGCCAAAGAAACGGCAATACAGCCACTCCCTGTGCCTATATCTAAAATAGAGACCCGTTGTTCCAACTGTTCCCGAACAATCATATGTACCAGTTCAGCGGTCTCTGGACGAGGGATAAGCACAGCTGGTGTCACCTTAAACGGTATCCCCATAAAATAGGCTTCGCCCAAAATATACTGAATAGGTTCAAATTTTTCCAATCGAGCAATAATATCCTTTAGTTCATCTAGTTGATTCGGAGATAATTTAATATCTTTGCCCATATAATGATCCATCCAATTAATATGAAAGTAATCAGAAAGCACCATTTTAACTAATGCTTTTGCTTCTGATACGGGATAATGAGCGGTAAGTTGGTGCTGTAATGTTCGAAAAAGTGGTTGCATATTTTGTTCTTTGCAACAAAGATAAACAATTTTGATAAATGAAAAATGAAGACGAAAAATATATTGCTCGTTGCATACAGTTAGCTAAAAATGGTCAACAAGGAGCTGCACCAAATCCGATGGTAGGTGCTGTGATTGTCTATGCGGGTCAAATAATAGGAGAAGGATTTCATATCCGATGTGGAGAAGCGCATGCCGAGGTAAACGCCATCCAATCGGTAAAAGACAAGACACTATTGCCTCTGTCTACCATTTATGTCAGTCTTGAGCCCTGTTCACACTATGGAAAGACGCCACCCTGCGCCGATTTAATCATTAAGCATCGTATAAAACGTGTGGTAGTGGGTTGTGTAGACCCCTTTCCAAAAGTTGCAGGAAGAGGTATTCAAAAACTAAGAGCTGCCGGTATTGACGTCACAGTGGGTGTTCTTGAGGAGCAATGTATTGCACTTAATCAACAATTTATCACCTCCAATCTTAAGAAAAGGCCCTATATTATTCTTAAATGGGCCGAGTCGGCCGACCATTTTATAGACAAAAAGAGAACAGGGGGTACACCCGTCATTTTCTCCACTAATCTATCGCATATTATCACCCATAAAAGGAGAGCAGAATCGATGGCTATTCTTGTGGGTGGAAACACCGCTTTACTCGATAACCCCTCTCTTTCCACACGTCATTGGGGCGGTAAAAATCCAATTCGTGTGGTCATTGACCGGTCGCGCAAATTGCCACTAACCCTACAACTTTTTGATGGCACCATCCCTACCCTCTGTTTTACCGAGAAGGAGGAAAAAGTCGCCCTAAAAAACGTTACGTTCGTGCAACTAAACCAAACAGAATCGGTATTATCACAGTTACTACATTATTTAAATACGCATAAAATTCAAACACTACTAGTAGAGGGAGGTGCACTACTGCTCCAACTCTTTATCCAAGCCAAATTATGGGACGAAGCACATGTGGAATCCTCACCACTAATACTGGAAGATGGTGTAAAAGCACCTCAAATAAATTCTTTTAAAAGAAGAAGTATAGAACAACGAAAGGAAACAATCTACTTGCACTACTATAGGAGTGACTGCCAATCCATTAGAAATTTGTCCAGTTTATAGCCGAAAAACTAACTATTATCTATAATTAATCTAAATATATAGCTTCAAATACACTTTATAGCGAAAATGTTTATATTTTTGCGTGTCACTATTAATACACTATAACCCATGAAACTGAAATCTTTAGCCTATCTAACTATACTAAGCGCAACACTGTTTTTTACTTCTTGCATGGAGGGGACAACAGACGACGAAGTTGTTAGCAACGTACAAATTGGAATTACAGCTTTTTCTATGAATGATATCATCTCCGATACGGACACAGCTAGTGGAAGTGACTACCTTTTTACCATCGACCAGTTAAACAACAGAATTTATAATATCGACTCCCTACCCTACAACACAAACGTAGAAAAGGTAAGAGTAAACATCAGCATTCTTGGTTATCTAACCTACCAAAAAGAGGACGTAGAAGTTGCTTGGACAAGCACCGATTCTATCGATTTTAGCAGCCCAGTTTATTTTAAAATGTATGGCACAGATGGTATTGCTACTAAAAATTACACAGCAGAAATACGAGTACACCAAGTAAAACCAGACACCTTGATTTGGCACACAGAGAAGAACACTAATTTCCCTAGCTCACCCAATAATTTAGGCCTTAAAGCAGTTAGAGCTGCTGGTAAAACATATGTCTTTATCACGAAAGCTGGACAACTAGAGGTAACCGCTTCAACAGATGGAAAAGAGTGGAGCGCTTCCACCCCCATCAATCTACCCAACAGAGTAGAGGCCGATGCCGTTGTTGCCTTCAACAACACGCTTTATATGGCTGCAGAGGGAGCTGTCTATACCTCCGTAGATGGTATTGATTGGACTCTGCTTACCGATGCATCTGCTCAAGTAGATCTGTTTGTTGGGCAATCTAGTAAACTGCTTATTGGATTAAAAGACCAACATTTTGTTTATGCCACCCTAGAGAATGGTACCCTAACATGGGAACAAAGCAACGATGCAAAACCAGAGAATTTTGCAACAGCACCCTACCAATCCTGCAGCAGAACACTAAACACCAACAGTAAGATAGAAGATATTATCGTTTTGGGGGCAGATAACACCATTTGGTCCTTCTTAACAAGCGATAAAAACTGGGTGAAATATTTCACCACAGAGGGCTATGAGCTTCCTAATCTAGCAAAGATGTCTCTTATCCGATACGACGAGAAATTATACACCTTTGGCTCTCTTGGAACTTTTAACGATGAAGCAACTGGTGCTTTTGCCTCTTTCTATGAGAGTATTGACAATGGCGTATCTTGGAAGGAAAAAACAAAAGAGATGACCTTGTCTACCGATTTCTTTAATGAGAAAGACACGTATACCACTCTTGTGGACGAAGATAAATACATATGGATGATTTTTGCAGAGAGCAACACCATTTGGAAAGGAAAGCTAAATAGATTTTCTTTTCTCCTACAGTAGGAAACATGTCCATCATTTTTGAATAGAACAAATGAGATATAAAGTAACAGTCACCACCACCAAAACAATAAGTGTATTTCTCTTATTGCTAGGGATGATACAGCCTGTTAAATCTCAAGATCTAGAATATAAAATGGAGATTGGTGCCGCACTAGGAGGTAGCTTCTATATGGGCGATGCGAATTACTCCACGCTTTTTAGAAAAACAAATATTGCAGGTGGATTTATCGGAAGATACCATCTCAATCTGCATATGTCTATCAAAGTGAACTTGTTGATGGCTCAGATAGCAGGAGACACACAACTAAGTGATAACAAGTTTCCAGAGGGGCAATCCACCCAATTTAAACGAACTCTCTACGATTTAGGGGCACAGTTTGAATATAATTTCTTTGGGTTTGGCGCAGGGAAAAGCTATAAAGGAAAGAAAAGACTAACCCCCTACTTACTAGGAGGATTAGGCATAACCTATGCACCCCAACCAGCTACCTCTATTTTTACGGTAAATATACCCATGGGTATTGGTTTAAAATATAAGCTAACGGAACGATTAAATCTAGGGTGTGAATTTAGCATGCGCTTCACCCTATCGGACCAACTAGACGTTACACAGAAGGAGGGTTTACTACTGAACGACCCCTATCAGATAAAGGGTTCAGGATTTAAAAATAAAGACACCTATTCTGTTACAACCATATCCATCACTTACGACATTTCACCTAAGTATAGAAGATGCAACAATTAGTTAGAAAATATGCTATATAAAGAACAAATAAACCCACAGAAGATACCTGCACACATCGCCATTATTATGGATGGAAACGGGAGATGGGCCAAAGAAAAGGGAAAGGAACGCAGTTACGGACACCAAGCTGGGGCAGAGACCGTACACACCATTGTGGAAACAGCGGCGCGAGCCAATGTGCAATTTCTTACCCTCTACACTTTTTCTACAGAAAATTGGAAACGACCAGAAAAAGAGGTTACCGGTTTGATGAGCCTTCTTTTAAACTCAATAGAAGAAGACCTCTTTATGAAGAATAATATTCGCTTTCGAACAATAGGAGCAATGCAGCTCTTACCCCAAAACGTACAAGACCGTTTGAACGATTGCATTGAACACACCTCCGTTAATACAGGGATGTGCCTAACCCTAGCACTAAGCTACTCCTCTAGCTGGGAGCTTACCGAGGCAACTAAACAGATTGCGCAACTCGTAAAAGAGGAGAAAATAACAACCAATCAGATAGATGAACAGCTAATAGCTGCACATCTAGCTACCAACTATATGCCAAATCCTGATTTGTTAATACGTACTGGAGGAGAATACCGATTGAGTAACTACCTACTTTGGCAGTGCGCCTATACAGAGCTCTATTTCTGCGATACCTATTGGCCAGATTTTAAAGAGGAGGAATTTTACAAGGCAATCGTAGACTATCAACTACGAGAACGAAGATTTGGAAAAACAAGTGAACAACTATAAAAATTATACAATGAATTACCGTCTAGTATACATGCTACTTAGTATCGTTTGTTGCGTAGGGCTTTCTACCCCCGTGCTCGCACAAGAAACAAAAGACCAAAAGCCAGTTATTCTCTATTCAGGCACACCTCAACAATATGAGATAAGCAAGATAGAAGTTTCAGGAGTAAAGAATTATGAAGATTATGTACTGATTGGTCTTTCAGGCTTATCCGTTGGACAAACCATAACGGTGCCCGGTAGCGAAGTAACAGAAGCTGTAAAACGCTATTGGAAACATGGACTGTTTTCTAATGTTAGCATCTCTGCAACGAAGATAGAGGGTAACAAAATCACACTTCATATAGCGCTAACACAACGTCCTCGTATCTCTGAGATACACTATACGGGTATCAAGAAATCGGAAAAAGAAGATTTGGAGATGAAGCTAGGATTAGTGAAGGGTAACCAAGTAACACCTAACCTTATTGACCGAGCTAAACTGCTTATTAAAAAACATTTTGATAGTAAAGGTTTTAAAAATGCAGAAGTAAACATTGTACAACACGAAGATGTATCCAACGAGAACAATGTGATTGTAACGATTAACATCGATAAAAAAGCAAAAATAAAGGTACACTCTATTGTTATTGAGGGGAATAGCGTCTTAGCGGATAAGAAGTTAAAACGCATCATGAAAAAGACAAATGAGAAAAACAAACTTGCTAATATTTTCCGTACCAAGAAATTTATCAAGAAAAATTTTGAAGCAGATAAACAACTCATCATCGATAAATACAATGAGTTAGGTTATCGTGATGCACGTATCGTTACAGATAGTGTGTCTACCTATGACAGCAAAACGGTAGATGTCTACATGAAAATAAAAGAGGGCGAGAAATATTACATCCGCGATATCAAATGGGTTGGTAATACCCTTTATCCCTCCGAACAACTAGGCTTTATTCTCCGTATGAAAAAAGGAGATGTCTACAACCAAAAAATGCTAACCGAACGTCTTTCTGACGATGAGGATGCTATTGGAAATCTCTATTATAATAGTGGTTACGTGTTCTATCGCTTAGATCCAGTTGAGGTAAACATCGATAATGACTCCATCGACCTAGAGATGAGAATCATGGAGGGACCTCAAGCCAAGATTAGCCATGTTAAGATAACAGGAAACGACCGTTTATATGAAAAAGTAGTTCGTCGTGAATTGCGTACACGCCCAGGAGACCTCTTCAGCAAAAGTGCATTAGAGCGTTCTTATCGTGAGATTGCACAAATGGGACACTTTAATCCAGAAACCATTAAACCAGATGTTAAACCCAACCAAGAAAACGGAACAGTAGACATCAACTATATCCTCGAATCGAAAGCTAACGACCAAGTAGAGCTATCTGCAGGTTGGGGACAAACCGGTATCATTGGAAAATTAAGCTTGAAGTTTACCAACTTCTCTATGGCCAATCTATTCCGCAAGAACAAAAACTTTAGAGGTATCATCCCACAAGGAGATGGACAAACATTAACCTTGAGTGGACAAACCAATGGTAAGTATTACCAATCGTATAGCGTCTCTTTTCAAGACCCATGGTTTGGTGGCAAACGTCCAAACTCCTTTAGTGTATCTGCTTTCTTCTCCCTACAAACAGATGTAAGCAGTCAATACTATAACCAAGCCTATTACGATAACCTATACAACTCTTATAGTGGATATGGTAGCTATAATAATAGCTATTCTAACTATTATAATCCAGACAAATCAGTAAAAATGTATGGTCTATCGGTTGGTTGGGGTAAACGTTTGAGCTGGCCCGATGATTATTTCACCCTATCTACAGAGCTCTCTTTTCAACGTTATATCTTAAAAGATTGGAACTATTTCCCTGTTACCGATGGTAGTTGTAATAACTTTAGCTTGGGTATTACCTTGGGTAGAGTTTCAACCGATAATCAAATCTATCCACGTAGAGGATCAGAATTTGCCGTTTCAGTACAACTGACACCTCCCTACTCACTGTTTGATGGGGTAGACTATTCTAAATACGACTTAACCAATCAAGACGATATCAACCAGATGCACAAATGGGTGGAATATCACAAATGGAAATTCAAATCGAAAACATTTACTGCACTCTCTAGTGGATCTAAATGTCCAGTACTTATGAGTCGTGTAGAATTTGGAATGGTAGGACATTATAATAAACTAAAACGCTCACCTTTTGAAACCTTCGTAGTAGGTGGAGATGGTATGACTGGTTATTCTTCTGGTTATGCTACAGAAACAGTAGCCCTACGTGGTTATGAGAATGGTAGTTTAACCCCTTATGGTGGTGGCGAGGGTTATGCATATAGTCGTTTAGGACTAGAGCTTAGATACCCCTTGATGTTAGAAACCTCTACCAGTATCTATGCTTTAGGTTTTGTTGAAGCCGGTAATGCATGGACAAGCATTAGTAAGATCAACCCATTCGACATGAAACGCTCGGCTGGTTTTGGTGTACGTATCTTCTTACCAATGGTAGGTATGATGGGTATTGACTGGGCCTACGGATTTGACACCGTATGGGGTAACAAGAGTAATGGAGGAAGCCGATTCCACTTTATCTTAGGTCAAGAATTCTAAATCACAACTCGTATGAAAAAACTCTTTATTATTTTAGCACTCTTTGCGTGCGCTATAGGAGAAAGTTCTGCACAGAAATTTGCATTAGTAGATATGGATTATATATTAAGTAATATCCCTGCCTATGAGCGCGCTAATGAGCAACTCAACCAAGTGTCTAGACGCTTCCAAGAGGAGGTAGAGACACTTACATCTATTGCACAAGACCTGTATAAGAACTATCAATCTGAAGCCGTATTTCTTTCTGCCGAACAGAAAAAGAAGAAAGAAGATGCTATTGTTACTAAAGAGAACGAGGCAAGAGAACTAAAACGAAAATATTTTGCTCCCGAAGGAGAGCTTTATAAAAAACGCGAGAGTTTAATCAAGCCAATACAAGATGAAATTTATAATGCAGTTAAAGAGATAGCCAAAAGGAAGGGCTATTCTATGATACTAGACAAAGCATCCGCAGGAAATATTGTATACGCATCCACAAAAATAGATATTAGTAACGAGGTGTTGGAAAAACTAGGATATTCAAATTAATTTTATAATTTTGCATTTAAACAACAACACACATAACAACAATTAAATAATTAAAGAAATGATCAAAAAATTAGTACTTCTTCTTATGCTTATTGCACCAATAAGCATCTTTGCTCAAAAATTCGGACATGTAAACACGGCAAACATTATTAAAGTAATGCCAGAATTCAACAAAGCACAAACCGATTTGCAATCTTTACAGAAACAATACAGCGAAGACCTTAAACGATTAGAGAGTGAGTTTTCTAAGAAAAACGAGGAATACAAAACGCAAGCAGAAACACTTCCTGCAAACATCAAAGCAAGAAGAGAAGCCGAATTACAAGATCTTTACACACGTCTACAACAAGCAGCTAAAGATAGTGAAACAGCATTACAAAAAGCATCACAAGAGAAATTTGCAGTAATCACAGAAAAAATCTCTACTGCACTAGATGCAATTGGCAAAGAGGGTGGCTATATCTACATCTTTGATCTATCTAGCCAAACTGCACCAGCCTTTGTAAATGAAACACTAAGCACCAGTTTAGATGCACAACTCAAAGCTAAGTTAG
>JAQWAN010000268.1 GCA_028707655.1 Bacteroidaceae bacterium | reverse complement strand
GTCTGGCACATTAGATGTGTTTGAAACTGCACTTTCTGTTCATAATCTTCGTTTGACCGATTTAAATGTGCTACTCTATTTAGGTAGTACAGAGAGTATTAAATCTTTTATTGACCCAGGAAATGGGATGGCAGTTGTTTCTATTCGATCCATAGATAAAGATTTGCTCTCTAATCGTTTTCATATAATAGAGTTACCTTTTCTCCGGATGGAACGATCGTTCAGTTTTGTTTCTATGCAAGGAGAGCAACGTAGTTTGCCACAACTTTTCATGCAGTTTGTAATGTCCTATAATTTCTAGTTATCTGCCATAATTATTTGCGATGATAAAGTGACCTAAATTCTCTTTATCTTTGTAGAAAATATAGAATAATTATGGAACATTTATTAGTTAGAAAGAGAAGACTTGTTTATTCAGCCCTTGTTGCAACATTAGCAACGGTTTTAGTTGCTAGTTATATACCTAGCTTAAGTAGTTATACCAATTGGCTAACTCCCCCTGTTGCCCTCTTTCTAGGATTGGTTTATGCCTTGATTTGTGGCCAAGCTTTTCCTACGTTTAATAAAAAAATCTCCAAATACTTATTACAATATTCCGTTGTTGGATTAGGATTCGGAATGAATCTTTATGCTTCCTTGGCATCTGGCTCAGCTGGTATGTCGTATACGTTAGTTTCTGTTGTTGGTACGTTGGCTTTAGGTTATTTTATTGGCCATAAATTGTTAGGAGTAAAGAAAACAACATCCTACCTTATTGGTTCTGGAACAGCTATTTGTGGCGGTAGTGCTATTGCAGCTGTTGGTCCTGTTATTAGAGCAAAAGATAGTGAAATGTCAGTTGCATTAGGAACCATTTTTATTTTAAATGCAGTGGCCCTCTTTTTATTCCCTTATGTTGGTCATCAATTAAACTTAACCCAGCAACAATTTGGTACTTGGGCGGCTATTGCCATTCATGATACAAGTTCAGTAGTGGGGGCTGGTGCCGCATATGGAAAAGAAGCTTTAGAAGTAGCTACTACTATTAAATTGACACGTGCCCTTTGGATTATCCCTGTATCTATTGTTTCTTCTTTTATTTTTAAAGGCGACCGTAAAAAGATATCTATACCTTGGTTTATCTTGTTTTTTGTACTAGCCATTTTACTAAACACCTTCTTTTTAAGTAGCTATCCTGCTTTTGGACATGCTATATCTGGACTAGCAAAAAAGAGTCTAACCATAACACTTTTCTTTATTGGTGCTTCGCTTTCTGTAGATGTGATTAAGCAAGTTGGTATTAAACCTCTTTTACAGGGCGTACTTCTATGGATTGTTGTGAGTATTGCTTCTTTAGCTTTTATCCTCTTTTAAAAGATGAATAGTTGCACTTTACAGAATAAAAAGGGATGGTTGTTAGAGTTGTTGCTTTACAAAGGCCATTATCTCTGCTTCGTTTTCTGGATGAAACCAATGAATGGCTGGGTCCTTTCTAAACCAAGTCATTTGTTTCTTGGAGTAAACACGGGAGTGTTGTTTTATTTTTTCGATGGCAAATGCAAGGTCGCACGTACCGTCAAAATAGGCAAAGAGCTCTTTATATCCAACAGTGTTTAAGGAGTTTAGATGGCGTTGTGAAAACACTGACCTTGCTTCTTCAATTAATCCGTCTGCAATCATTTGGTCTACTCGCTGATTGATGCGTGTATAGAGTTCTTCTCGCTCTCTTTTCAACCCAATCTTTATAATCTCAAAAGGACGCTGTTTAATCGTCTTTTTTCTGAACGATGTAAACGTTTTACCTGTTATATAATAGATCTCTAAAGCATGAATTACACGTTTGTGATTCTTCTGGTCAACAATAGCATAGTAGTCGGGGTCAATGATTCGTAATTCATCACAAAGTCTCTCTAATCCCTCTTTTTCATATCTTTTGAGTAGATGTGCACGCGTCTCAGCATCTACAGATGGTATGTCATCTATGCCGTTACAAAGTGCATCAATGTATAACATCGAACCTCCAGATAAAATAACGTAGTCTTTTTGTATGAATAGCTTTTGCAATAGTTTCATTGCATCCACCTCATATTGTGCAGCACTATAGTTATCTGTTAGAGAAAGCGTACCAATAAAATGATGGGGAGCTGCTTTTTGTTCTTCTAAAGTTGGTGCAGCCGTACCTATAACTAGCTCTTTGTAGAGTTGTCTTGAGTCTGACGAAACAATGCAAGTGTTAAGCTGTTGTGCTAAATGGATACTTAAAGCCGTTTTGCCAACTCCAGTAGGTCCAACAAGCACAATCAGTTTTTTAGTGGCACACGTCACATTATTCATCATCTCTTTTGTCAAAAAAAAGCAAAAATGCTTAGGGTTGTAAATCGATTAAATCATCGTGTATATCTGCATTGCTCAAATCTTCTGTGTTATAAGATTTATCACCATAAAAATCGGCATCTAAATCAATAGATGTAGCTGCTGTTTTAACGATTTCTTCTTTTAGCACTTGATTAGGGGCTTTGCCACTTTCAGCAACGCAAATAGGGCCTTCTACCGATTTTCCAGTGATAATACGTGCAAGTTCTATAAAAATAGAACGTTCGTTCTCTGGGTCGAAAACATAAATTAGACGTCGTCCTTCATCATCAATCAATTCGTTCAAAGGCGTCTCTTTCATGAGCCACACGTCCTCTTCGTAGCTGCTTCCATGGTCTACAATACAAA
>JAQWAN010000042.1 GCA_028707655.1 Bacteroidaceae bacterium | reverse complement strand
CCTTTGCAATCGCAAAACAGAAAGGTGCCATAGCTCAGTTGGTAGAGCATAGGACTGAAAATCCTTGTGTCCCCGGTTCGATTCCTGGTGGCACCACTTTTCAAAAAGCAGAAAAACCCTGATAACCAACCTTATCGGGTCTTTTTTTGTCCAATCCGCTCCTTCCTGGCCCTAAAAGGAGGTTCTTCTGTTCCACTACATCTAGCTATTGGCTTACTTCACAATACTACTTAATAGGTATTTCTTATTCTGTCTTTTTTGTAGACCTTTGTAACCAAGAATTAGAAGAGGTTATTTTTTCTTCTAATAGATTAAGAGACTAGTAGATAAGTTGATAAAATCCATCGTAATATAGCTGATTTTATAAATTAAGCAGTAACTTTGCCAACGGATATGAAAAGAAATATACAACATAAATGGTTTGATAGGGTGAAACTAATTCTCCCTGTTTTCTTCATAGCCTATATTCTCAATGTATCGCTGTTTCTCCATACGCATATTGTAAATGGAGTAACCATTGTCCACTCCCATCCTTGGAGCGATGCCAACCATCATCATACCTCCGCACAATTCCAATTGATTCACTTGTTGAGTCACTTTGATTCGGATGGAGATATAACCTTTGATTACTCATTAGTACCCACTTATCATTTTGTACGGTCACTGCATAATTTTATTTCGATTGCAGTCCCCACTATAACCGTTCATTTCAATGAGCTGCGAGCCCCCCCCCTCTTTCTTTATTTTATAAACTAGCAGATTAGGCGTCTATTTTATGCGCCTACATTTAAAACATATGCAACTTTGATATCTATCTGAGTGGCTTATTAAGTATGTATTTACTTTGGGGGGTGTGTTACATCCTCTCCTATAAATCGTTTATTCTATAAAGATGAAAAAATATTTTGTCCTATTTCTAGTATTGTGTGTAACGTTGTCTCACGCAGCAGCAGATGAGTTTCCAATAAACAGTGAAATTCGCAAAACCGATGCCAATATCATTGGTCATGTAATTGATAAAAACAGTAAAGAGCATGTGGGTTATGTAACCGTTTCGTTAAAAGGTACCACCATTGGTGCTGTAACAGATGGTAGTGGTCATTACTTCTTAAAAAACCTTCCCGAGGGCAACTTTGTTATCACGGCCAGTAGTATAGGTTATAAAACCGTCACTAAAAATGTAGTCACCAAGAAGAGTAAGATGTTGGTTATCGATTTTGAAGTAGAAGAAGATCTAATCGCATTAGATGGTGTAGTCGTTTCTGCCAATAGAAGTGAAACCAAGCGCCGATTAGCCCCAACGCTAGTAAATGTGCTTAGTCTTAAAACCTTTGAAAACACCAACTCCTGTAACCTGTCGCAAGGTCTTAATTTTCAGCCAGGTGTTAGAGTTGAAAATGATTGCCAGAACTGTGGTTTTACACAGGTACGAATTAATGGTTTAGAGGGTCGTTATACCCAGCTGTTGATTGACTCGCGTGCCATCTGCTCCTCTTTATCTGGTGTTTATGGTTTAGAACAGATTCCTACCAATATGATTGACCGTGTTGAGGTGATGCGTGGTGGTGGATCCGCTCTTTTTGGTTCCTCTGCCATAGCAGGAACAATCAATGTGATTACCAAAGAACCACTTCGAAATGCAGGCTCTGTGTCGCATACCATCACCAATATTGATGGAAGCGGTGCTTTTGATAATAACACCTCTCTTAATCTCTCCCTTATTTCTGACGACCAAAAGATGGGTGCTTATGTATATGCCTACAACAGACATCGTTCAGCTTACGACAAATCGGGAGATGGGTTCTCTGAGATTCCTCAGTTAAGTGGCCAGACTTTTGGTACACGTGGCTTTTATAAAACCTCTGATTTTTCTAAGTTAACCTTTGAATACCATCATACGGAAGAGTTTCGTCGTGGTGGAAGTAGCCAAGACTTACCCCCACATATGGCTGTAGATCCATTGCTAAATGGTACAGGTGAACCGGGTATAATAGAGCAAATAGAACATTCCATCAATAGTGGAAACTTGAAATTCGACCTTTTCTCGCCTAACGAGAAAGACCGTTGGAACATCTATGCTGCAATACAAAAAATTGATAGAAAAAGCTTTTATGGTGGATATGGTGTAACCAGCGATTTAACGGCTCTACTCGGAAGTCAATATGTACATTCCTTTGAAAAGCTGTTGTTTATGCCAGCCGATTTAACCTTGGGTGTAGAGTATAACTATGACGACTTAAAAGACCGTTCATTAGAGGTGACACCAGAGGTGCAGAAATACTTACCCCCAATTCATCAAACCACAAAGATAGCAAGTGCCTATGCACAGAATGAGTGGAAAACAGAAAAGTGGAGCATCTTGCTTGGTGCTCGTTTAGATAAACACAATCTGATTGATAAAGCAATCTTCAGTCCCCGAGCCAACCTACGTTATAACCTAAGCAAAAACGTTAATTTCCGCTTGAGTTATGCAGAAGGATTCCGTGCACCACAAGCCTTCGATGAGGATTTACACATCGGTAATGTAGGTGACGATTTGAAAATTATCAAATTGGCTAAAGATTTGAAAGAGGAGAAATCGCGTAGTATGAGTGCTTCTGTCGATTTATATAAAACATTTGGTGATGTGCAGACCAATCTTTTAATTGAAGGTTTCTATACAAGTTTAGAGGATGCCTTTACTACCCGTTTGCTTTCGGAAGATAACATTGGGGAGAAATACAACTTCTTTATAGAGGAACGTATCAATGGATCGGGAGCGAAAGTATATGGTGGTACAGTAGAAGCGAAAGTAGCCTATAAGAATTTGCTACAACTTCAAGCCGGTGTAACCCTACAAAACAGTTTCTATAATGAAGCAGAAGAGTGGAGTGCAGCTAGTGGAAGTAAATCGGGTGAAGCTCGCTATAGTAGACAGATTTTGCGTACGCCTCGCTTATATGGCTATTTTACAGCGACTTATTCTCCAGTACATGCATTGACTATTGCAGCTTCTGGTACCTATACCGGTAATATGTATGTGCCTCATTTATGGTCGGAAGTATTAGGTGCAGATGCCAATGGAGTATTAGTAAAAGAGGATGAGCTTGTACGAACCGCTCCCTTCTTTGAACTTGGCTGTAAAGTCTCTTATGAGTTCCATCTCAGTCAGACTACCGAGTTACAATTTAATGCCGGTGTGCAAAACATCTTTAACTCCTATCAAAGTGATTTTGATGAGGGGGCAAGTAGAGACTCTGGTTACATCTACGGACCAGGTATGCCAACTACCTATTTTGTAGGGGCAGAGATTCGTTTCTAAAAAAACAGATTCTATCTTTTATCGGTGTATGCTTTAAATACGATTAAAGCATACACCGATTTTGTATACTAGGTTTTCTGATTGTTCGTTCTAATGCGTTTTACTAAAATTATTTTTCTTAATAAAATATAATTTCCATTGGAAATCTTGTGAGCTGTTTAAAAAGTTCTACCTTTGTATTATTATTTCCATAGGATAATATTTACGATTAACAATATAAAGAAAAATAGAGAGATAGATGAAGTATATTATAGTAGGTGGAGTAGCAGGAGGAGCCACTGCAGCGGCACGTATTCGTCGCATCAGTGAGCAAGCAGAAATTCTTTTAGTAGAAAAAGGAAGTCATATCTCCTATGCTAGTTGTGGTTTGCCTTATTATATTGGAGGTGTTATCGAAGAGCGTTCCAACTTATTTTTACAAACGCCCGAGAAATTCTCGCACGATTTACATATAGATGTACGTGTAGAGAGCGAAGTAGTAGCCATAGATGTTGCTGCTAAAGAGGTGCGTATTCGTAAACGTTCGGGTGATACCTATAAAGAATCGTACGATAAGTTACTTCTATCTCCCGGTGCCACTCCAGTTGTTCCTCCTTTAGAGGGCATTCATTCCGATGGTATTTTCACCCTCAGAAATGTTGCGGATACCGATCAGATTATGAACTATCTATCCCATCATACTGTAAAAACGGCAGCTATTATAGGTGCTGGCTTTATCGGTTTAGAGATGGCAGAAAATTTGCATCATCTTGGAAAAGAGGTCTCTATTGTAGAGATGGCTAATCAGGTGATGGCTCCCATGGATTATTCTATGGCGGCACCTATTCATCAACATCTCCTCTCCAAAAATGTACATCTCCTCTTAGAAGAGCGTGTAGAGAAATTTGAGAAATTGCCCAACGGTCAGTTATGTGTCTCCATGAATAGTGGTAAAACACTAACTGTAGATCTAGTTGTTTTATCTATTGGTGTACGTCCTGCTGTGCAATTAGCAGAGCAAGCCGGTATAAAAATAGGCGAAGCTGGTGGCATCTGGGTAGATGAACACTTAGAAACCTCCACAAAAGGTGTCTATGCTGTGGGTGATGTTATAGAATATCCACATCCCGTTTCGGGCAAGTCCTATTTAAACTATTTGGCCACTCCCGCTAATCGTCAGGCTAGAATAGTAGCCGACAATATGGTGCTTGGAAACACCACCACTTATGAAGGTGCTATTGGTACAGCTATTGCAAAAGTGTTTGATTTAACCGTAGCAACCACTGGATTGCCAGCAAAGCGTTTAAAACAATTGGGGATGGATTATCTAACCACCGTTACACATACCAATTCGCATGCAGGTTATTATCCAGGAGCTATTCCTTTAACTGTAAAACTAACCTTTGCACCTGTAACCGGTCTTTTGTATGGTGCTCAGGTACTTGGTTATAAAGGAGTAGATAAACGAATTGACCAGTTAGCCCTGTTGATAAAGATGAAGGGAACGGTAGCCGATTTGATGGCGTTGGAGCATGCCTATGCCCCTCCTTTCTCCTCTGCCAAGGACCCAATTGCTATTGCAGCCTATTCGGCCAACAACATATTAAACGGTTCGATGCCAATTATCACTTGGCGCGAACTAGACAAAAAAGATTTTAGCAGACTTACCCTAATAGATGTACGTACTGCTGATGAATTTTCACTAGGTTCTTTAGAAGGTGCGATAAACATTCCTCATATAGATATTAGGGAGCATCTCGATGAGATTCCAAAAGATAAGCCTATTGTCCTCTTCTGCGCCATCGGTCTACGTGGCTATTTAGCACAACGTGTGTTGATGGATAACGGTTTTACCAATGTGCGTAATCTATCTGGAGGAACGAAAACCTATCTAACCGCTATTGCACCAATCCAGAATTCAACAAAGATGGAAACAAAAAAGAATACACCGTCAGAACAAGATGCTTGTCCTGTTGTTAATAAAATAAAGGTAGATGCTTGTGGATTACAGTGTCCTGGTCCTATTCTTAAAGTAAAAGAATCGATGACCCACCTAAAAGATGGCGATCAGCTCTCCATTCTGTCTACTGACCCAGCCTTTCCTCGCGATATAGAGGCTTGGTGTCAATCCACAGGCAATGCACTACTTAGCTCTACTGCCGAACAAGGCAAATACGAGGTAGTGTTAGAAAAGAACAAACCGATGAACAACTCTTCTGCTCCAGTGCTGCAGCAGGTGCCAAAGGGAAAGAGTTTTATCATGTTTAGCGACGATTTAGATAAAGCCATTGCTACTATGATATTAGCTAATGGTGCAGCCGCAACCGGTCAGAAGACCGTTATCTTTTTTACTTTCTGGGGTTTAAATTTCCTAAAGAAAAGTAAGAAACCATCGGTAAAAAGAGATTTCTGGGGAAAGATGTTCTCTATGATGTTGCCTAGTAGTTCTAAAAAACTGGCACTCTCTAAGATGAACATGTTTGGTCTAGGTGCATTAATGATTCGTGGTTTGATGAAGCAAAAAGGAGTAGCCTCTTTAGAAACCTTACGCGACCAAGCTTTGCAGCAGGGCGTTGAGTTTATAGCTTGTCAGATGTCAATGGATTTATTAGGCGTAAAAAAGGAAGAACTAATCGATGATATAACAGTAGGTGGAGTAGCCACCTATATGCAATACGCCAATCAGTCGAATGTGAATTTATTTATTTAATGTGTATTAAAAAAAGATGGTGTGTATGAAAAATAAAAAAGTGATTTTATCGTTTCTTTTTATGCTTAGCATATTAGGAACATTTGCTCAAACAACTAAAAAACAAAGTAATATGAAAACAATTCATTTAACAAAAGCAGAATTTCTAGCAAAAGTAGCCAACTATGAAGCTAATCCAAAAGAGTGGAAATATTTAGGAGACAAACCCGCTATAGTAGATTTCTATGCTTCTTGGTGTGGACCATGTAAACGTATTGCTCCTATCTTAGAGGAGTTAGCAGCAGAGTATGGCGAAGAGATTTATATCTACAAAATTGATACAGAAGAGGAGCAAGATTTAGCAGCCGCTTTTGGTATTCGTAGTATCCCATCTCTTCTATTTGTTCCTATGAAAGGTCAACCTAAGATGATGCAGGGTGCCATGACGAAAGCTGGTTTCAAAGAAGCAATCGATAAAGAGTTATTAAATAAGTAAAAATGCCCTATTCTATCTCCGCTGCTAGATGTCCACAAAATCATGCTTGTCCCTTGGTTAAGCGATGTCCGGTAGGAGCTATCACACAGCAAGGTTTTCATCTTCCTGTTATTGATCGTGAGAAGTGTATTAATTGTGGTTTATGTTATAAGAAATGCCCGATGAAGGCAGTAGAAGAAAGGATATAAATGGATTCATTTTGTAAAATAAGAGAAATACATCGTGCTATTATAGGCTTTGAAAATCAGTTAATAACTGAATATGGGCTATCTCTAAACGAAGGTATGGCACTCTGTTGCTTATCTAAGAAAGAAGCGTTGACTTCTACAGAGATAGCAGAGCTATTAGATTTAACTTGTTCCAACACCTCTAAAGTGATAAAATCTGTTGAGAAAAAAGGATGGATACATCGCGATTTAGGAAATGACGACAAGCGTAATATGTTCTTTTCGCTTACACCAGAAGGAGTAAAAAAGCTCAAGGAGGTAAAAATATGCTCCATTGAGGTTCCCGAGGAACTAAAGTGTATTATTAAGGACTAGCCGTTGTAGATTCTGTTCATAAATAGAACTCCTGCACCCTATTTTAGAGGTGCAGGAGTTTTTTTGTGCCCACGCTTTAGGTTGCATTATATCCTCACTCTGCACCCCATTTATCCTAATTCTCTCTACCTGCTGTTTCATATGTTAAAAGACCCCCCTCTTTTTAAAATAGAGAACCTAATAGTTGTTAAATGATCAAGAGAATCCTATATTTGGGATTGTCTTATAGGACTGAAAATAAGTCCGTCAGTGTTATAAGGAGTAGTAAAAGGGACTTGCCTTACACTAGTAACTATGTTAACACCCATTTTTTGGATAATTCCTATCTCCGCTATTGTTGCTTTGAGTTTTGCTGGTTTGTTTTATTATAAAATGAAACAGTTTAGCGAGGGAACCGATCGGATGAAAGCCATCGCGTTGTATGTCCGTAAAGGTGCTATGTCTTATCTAAAGCAGCAATATAAGGTGGTAGGTATTGTTTTTCTCTGTATGGTATGCTTATTTTCCATTATGGCTTATGGGTTCGATTTACAGAATCCATGGGTACCCATTGCTTTTTTATCGGGTGGTTTCTTCTCCGCCTTGGCAGGCTTTTTAGGGATGAAAACGGCCACCTATGCCTCGGCAAGAACGGCGAATGCCGCCATAACCTCGCTAAACAAAGGACTGCAAATCGCTTTTAGAAGTGGGGCAGTGATGGGATTGGTAGTAGTGGGACTTGTACTTGTTGATATATCCGTGTGGTATCTTATCTTAAATTATTTTACACCCATAGATGTGGCACATCCTACACAACGTTTGATGCTCATCACCACCACCATGCTTACCTTTGTTATGGGTGCTTCTACACAAGCCCTTTTTGCTCGTGTGGTAGGAGGTATCTATACCAAAGCTGCCGATGTTGGTGCCGATTTAGTAGGAAAGGTAGAAGCAGGTATTCCCGAAGATGACCCCAGAAATCCAGCAACCATTGCGGACAATGTGGGAGATAATGTTGGCGATGTTGCAGGTATGGGTGCCGATTTATACGAATCGTATGCTGGTGCCATTCTAGCCACAGCAGCCTTGGGCGCATCCGCCTTTGCACATAGTGAGAATGTGATGGTACAATATAAAGCTGTATTAGCTCCTATGCTGATTGCAGCGGTTGGCGTGGTTCTGTCTATAATCGGTATTTTTGTAGTACGTTCCACGGAGAAAGCCGATATCAAAGAGCTCATGAATTCCCTTAATAGAGGGATACATCTCAGCTCGTTGTTGACCGCCTTTTTTTCCTTTCTTATCCTATGGCTTCTTGGTGTAGAGAATTATCACCTCATTGCCTCCTGTGTTGTGGTAGGCTTATTAGTGGGTACGGTGATTGGTAAGTCGACAGAATACTATACCTCCTCCTCCTATTGCCCCACACAGCAGTTAGCACAGAGTGGAACAACGGGTCCTGCCACACTCATTATTAACGGCATTGGAACCGGTATGATCTCTACAGCCATTCCCGTATTAGCCGTTGTAACCGGTATAATAGCCTCCTTTTTATTTGCCTCTGGAGGCGATTTCTCTAATACGAGCATGGGACTCTATGGCATTGGTATAGCAGCAGTAGGTATGCTGTCTACTCTAGGAATCACCCTAGCAACAGATGCTTACGGTCCTATTGCAGATAATGCAGGTGGCAATGCAGAGATGGCCGGTTTAGGCGCTGAGGTTCGTAAACGTACCGATGCACTCGACGCTTTAGGCAACACCACTGCAGCTACAGGAAAAGGGTTTGCTATTGGCTCTGCCGCTTTAACCGCTTTGGCTTTATTGGCTTCTTATGTAGAAGAGATAAAGATAGGAATGGTACGTATGGGCGAAACTGTAGTACACGTAGGCAATACAGATATCCCTATCTATAACGCTAATTTTTCCAATTTTATGGATTACTATGCAGTAAATCTGATGAATCCAAAAGTGTTGTGTGGCGTGTTTCTTGGCTCTATGATGGCCTTTCTGTTTTGTGGACTTACCATGAATGCAGTGGGAAGAGCTGCCGCTCAAATGGTAGCTGAGGTGCGCCGACAGTTTCGTACAATAAAAGGCATATTGGAGGGTACTGCTACGCCCGACTATGAACGATGTGTAGCTATTGCTACCCGAGGAGCGCAACGAGAGATGATATGGCCCTCTCTATTAGCTATTATCATGCCTGTTTTAGTAGGCGTTGTTTTAGGGGTTCCAGGTGTGTTGGGATTGTTAACTGGTGGACTTGCTTCTGGCTTTATTCTTGCTGTCTTTATGGCGAATGCAGGAGGAGCGTGGGATAATGCTAAAAAGTTCATTGAAGAGGGTAACCTAGGTGGAAAAGGATCGGATGTCCATAAAGCAGCTGTAACGGGAGATACAGTAGGCGATCCATTCAAAGATACGTCGGGTCCTAGTTTAAATATCCTCATTAAGTTGATGAGTATGGTCTCCATTATCATGGCAGGATTAACGCTTTCGTTTACCCTTCTCTAGGTACAGTGTTTTCTCTGTTAGTCGCAGTCTTATTTCCTCTTCTTGCTATACTGCAAGAGGTATGTATAGTAACTATCGTTAGATAGAAGCTTAAAAGAATAGCTCGTAATCCAGCCATTTCGATTACGAGTTGTTTTTTTATGCCTGTTTCTAGGAATGGCAAATCGTTATAGACTCCTCCAAAAAAGCCAACTCCAGTTGTGCCGCCCTCACTATTGCTTGCTTCATCTCTCCCTTTTGTGTAGAAGTTGCTTTTTTAGCTAAAGATTCCACAGTAGTCAGAAACGTATCTGTATAGGTTAGATACTCCTCTCCCTGATAGGTGTCTATCCATAGCTGGTAGGGGTTCGGCTGTACAGCTATTTTCAAAATCTCTCTGGTTAATAACGCATAGAGCCAGAAACAGGGTAGTAGTGCAGCTGTAGCAACAGCTATCGTATTAGTTTGTACCTGTTGCTGTAGAAAGGTGGTATAGTTTTTAATGGCTGGGCCTAGTTCTGTTGCTTTTGTAATGGAGAACTCCTTTAAAAACTGCTTTTCCATCCAAAGCTCCGTAGCAATATTGTCCGTCGCCATATCTCTAAAAAAACGAGCTCGCTCCTCTCTCTCTTCCACGTTCGAGTTCTCTTTCTCCCATCTATCGGCTAGCAGATTGAAGACCTCTGCATCTATTCGTAGATAAAGCATATCCTGTTGTAGATAATGCGTAAAACAGGCGATTGGCAACACTCCTTTTGCCAATTCTACCACAAAAGGATGTTCTTTCATCTTTTTATAAATCGGCTCAACCTGTTGCCATACCTCTTCCAGAAACAATTTTTTATCTTTTCTCATCTTCGTGTTGAGTTATGCTCTTTTTACCAATAGTTGTAGAAATGTTTCACCGCACCATGTCCTTCGCCAATTTTATAATCTGCTCCCTCCACAATTGCTTGATGAATATATTCTTTTGCTGCAATAGCCGTTTCATTGAGCGATAGCCCTTTGGCTAATCCCGCTGCCAAAGCAGAGGAGAGTGTACAGCCTGTTCCGTGTGTGTTCTGTGAGTAGATACGTTCCGATTTTAGTTCTAGCACCTCATCGGTTTCTGCATTATAGAACACATCAATCAACTCATTATCTTTGAGGTGACCCGCTTTAAGAAACACCGATACCGTACCATTTGCCGATAGCTGGCGTGCAAACTTGCCCAGCTCCTTTTGTTCCATTATCTGCTCTCCTAATAGGAGCTCCGCTTCTGGAATATTGGGCGTAATGATACGCGCCATGGGTAGAAGCACCTTTTTTAAAGTATCGATAGCTTCATCCTCTAGTAGCTTGCTGCCCGAAGTGGCCACCATCACTGGGTCGAGAACAATATTTGTCTGCTTAAATTGCTGCAACACTTTTTGCACCGCTCTAATGGTCTCGCTATTGTGTAGCATTCCAATTTTAATGGCATCTGTGCCAATGTCAGATAGTACCACGCTGATCTGTTCGCGGATGTAGTTGGTTGGAATGGGATTAATATTGGTTACCCCCATAGTGTTTTGTACCGTGATGGCTGTAATGGCCGAAGTGGCAAAACAGCCATTGGCCGAGATTGTTTTGATATCCGCTTGAATGCCAGCACCACCACCTGAGTCGCTCCCTGCAATGGTCATTACGCGATTATATTTTTTCATCTGTTGTTCTGTTTTTGTTTCTATTTTTTCATACACTCTATCAAGTCGCTAGCTGCTGCAC
>JAQWAN010000041.1 GCA_028707655.1 Bacteroidaceae bacterium | reverse complement strand
CATATCAAATCTTCTAGTTTATTGTGTCAAGATAAGTTTATTAGTAGAGAAGGTGCTAATTATGTTCGTGAAGATAATTTAGCAAATCTCCCATCTAAATATATGAGTAATACAAATACTAATGACGCACCTTGTTTGCGTTATGCTGAGGTCTTGTTAAATTGGATAGAAGCAAAAGCTGAATTGGCTACCATGGGTGGCGCTGCTGTTACACAAAGTGATTTAGATAAATCGATTAATGTAATTCGTAACCGTCCTCTAGATGACGAAGCTATTGCTACCGGTGTAACTAAAACAGCTCCTCTAATGCTTTCTTTATTACCAAATGACCCAGCTAGAGATAGTGATGTTCCTGCTCTTATTTGGGAGATTCGTCGTGAGCGTCGTATGGAATTTATATATGAGTCTTCTCGTTTGCATGACATCAGACGTTGGAAAAAGATCCAATATATGAATTGTACAACGCATCCTGATAACCTATTCGGCCCATGGGTAGATTTTCCAAATGAATTACCATCCTTCTTAACTTCTGGTAAGGTGGGCTTATTAAAAGTTCGTCATGCAGATGGTACTATTGTAACCTATGATGGTACAAATGGTGATCAAATGGTTGGTTTCTATCAGACAGAAAAGGCAGCTGATCGTAATGTATTTAACGATGAAGTTTATTTATCCCCAATAGGTAAAAATCAAATTACCGATTATGAGAATAAAGGTTATGTATTAACACAAACACCTTTATGGGAGAATTTTAAATAGTTTTTCTTTTTTGTAGAATGGGGATGTATCTTGCATAAGGTACATCCCTTTTTTTTTGTTTTAAAAATTGAAGTAATTGTTGCTGCTAGTTAAAATTTATTTTCGATATTTACGTCTGTTTAGATTTGTTGCTTCTTTAGCTCAAAATATAGAGCATATTTGTTACCCCTCGATTGGAGGCTTGTATCGACTATTTCTTTTATTAACATTTTAGAGAGCTGGTTTAGTTTATTTTTGTTATCGTTTTTGTAATATCTTCGATTGACCATAAAATAAAAAAAACATTTTTAGTTTATTTTTGTGCAAAGCCTGTTCTATAACATGATTTTTTTAAGATAAAGTGTCTTATTCCGTGTAGATGCTCCCTGTTACTAAAATAATGAATTATAGACTAAAAAAATGCTTAATTTATTTTCTTAGACTTAAATTATATGATATATTTGCAAACAAACCAAAAAAAATCAAGCTTATGAAAAAGAATTATTGTTGGTCATTTGTTTTGCTTTCAATGCTCTGCTTATTTACGCCTTCTACAGTAAAAGCTGCAGACCGTACTGTAAGTAATGCTCAGATAGCTCAACAAACCCAAAAAATTAAAGGTGTTGTAGTCGACCCCAAAGGGGAACCGATTATTGGTGCCAATGTACTTGTAAAGGGTACATCTAATGGAACAATCACGGACTTAGATGGTAACTTTGTTTTAACAGCCTCTAAAGGTGCTACATTAGTTATTACCTATATTGGTTTTTCCAGTCAAATGGTTCAAGTTACTAATTCTTCTAGTTATAGAATTGTGCTTGTAGAAGATACAGAAAAACTTGGTGAAGTTATCGTTACAGCAATGGGTATCCGAAAGGAAAAGAAAGCCTTAGGATATGCCGTACAAGATATCAAAAGCGCCGAGTTATTAAAAAACAAAACATCTAATCCATTAAGTTCATTAAGTGGAAAAATGGCAGGTGTAAATATTACACAAAGTTCTGGTGCAGCTGGTGCAGGTGCACAGATTATCTTACGTGGTGGTACATCACTAGAACGTGATAATCAACCTTTGTTTGTAGTAGATGGAATCATTTATGATAACTCTACACCATCGGGTGGTAACTCTGCTTTTGATGGTGCTTCTTCCGTTTCTACTACTAGTTCTAACCGTGTGATGGATATTAACCCAGAGGATATTGAAAATATCTCTGTACTAAAAGGACCAGCTGCTGCTGCTCTTTATGGTTCAAAAGCTTCTGCCGGTGTAGTAATGATTACTACTAAAAAAGGTAAAGAGGGTGCTGTTGAAGTAAATGTGGGTTCAAGAGCTATTCTTAGCTGGGCCAATCGTTTACCTAATAAGCAATCCACCTATAAACGTGGATATTATAATGAGAATGGTGTATTAGATACCTATTCTACGCGCTCTTGGGGTGAGCCATTTGCTGATGGTGAAACCGTTTATAACAATATGGACGATTTCTTCCAGACTTCTGCTATTTTCGATAATAGTGTAAGTATTTCTGGTGGTCATAAAAATGGTACATTCTATGTTTCAGCTTCTCGTTTTGATCAAGCAGGTATTATTCCAGAAACAGGTTATGATAAAACGACTTTCCGTGTAAATGGCGAGCAAAAATATGGTAATTTAAAAGTATCAGCAAATGTTGCTTATACCTTATCTAATACCGACAAGACATTAACCAGTGCTGGTTTATATGGCTCTGGCGGAACAGGTTCTATGAATTCTGTTTACACATGGGCTCGTAATGAAAACATGTCTAAATACCTCAATGATGATGGCTCTAAATATCGTATGTTCGAAGGTCTTCAAGAATTGGCAGACGATGTAGAGAATCCTTATTGGCTTATTAATGAGAATTCATTAAAAGATAAGACAGAACGTTTAACTGGTAGTTTATCTTTCGATTATAAGATTAACGACTGGTGGAATCTTACTTATCGCGCAGGTGTGGATAGTTATGAGTTAAGTAACTATACAAACATAGCTCCAGAAGGTGCTGTTATGCTATTATGGCAGAAGGGTATGATGAGTGAAAGTGATACAGAATACATGTATATGTCTTCTAACTTCATGTCTAACTTCCATAAGAAATTTGGTGATTTCGACCTTAACTTATTGATTGGTAATTCTGTAGAAGATACTAAGATTACAAGACATAACCGTATGGGTTATCAGTTTGAGACGCCAGGTCTTTATAGTTTTGCTAATATCTTAGCAGATAACAAGAAATTTGAAGATAGTCATAGTCGTAAACGTATGGTAGGTCTATATGGTGAGTTCCGTATGGCTTATAAGAGTTTAGCTTACTTAACTGTAACAGGACGTAATGATTGGACTTCAACATTACCAATTGAGAATCGTTCTTATTTTTATCCCTCTGTAGCTGGTAGTTTTATCTTTAGTGAATTACTACCTGATAATGATGTTATTTCTTTTGGTAAGGTACGTGCATCTTGGGCTCGTGTAGGTAAAGATACTAGTCCTTATGAAACAGGTACATCTTTATGGCCCATTCGTACTTTCTTAGGTGGCCTACCAGGGGTTGGTAATAATTGGAGTCGTGGTAATCCTTATCTTAAACCAGAAACAACAGAATCTACTGAGTATGGTTTAGAAATGCGTTTCTTGAAGGGACGTATAGGTTTTGACCTTACTTACTATACCAATAACTCATACGATCAAATTATTGCACCTCGTTTAGGACAATCTACAGGTTATATTTTCTGTTCTATCAATGCGGGTGATGTTAGAAATAAAGGTATGGAGTTGTCTATCAAGGGAACACCTATTCAAACACGTGATTTCCGTTGGGATGCTACCCTTAATGTATCTGGTAACCGTGGTACTGTTGAAAACCTTATTGAAGGTGTTGATGTTCTTTATGTAACAGATGTACAGATTGGTAGTGCAAAAGCTGCTTCTTTTAATAATGGTAATTTTATGGCTATCTCCGGTTCTACTTGGACACGTACGGATGATGGTAAGATTGTTTTAGATGACTTTGGAATGCCTACTTCTACTAATGCTACAACCGATAAGGTTGGTAATAGAGAGCCTAAATTTATTGGAGGTTTTAATAATAGTATTCAATATAAAAATTGGAATTTATCTTTCCTTTGGGATTTCCGCGTAGGTGGTGATGTCTTTAATGGTACAGATTATGCCATGACAGTGGCAGGTGTAAGTGACCGTTCTGCTAATCGTGAAACATTAACAACTACTGGTGTAGTGAAAAATGCAGCAGGTGAGTATGAAGATAAAACCTTTACATTTACAGCTGATGGAACTTATAACATGAGTGGAACTCAAGTGAGTGGCCGTAAGGTTATTATGGATTATTATCAGACCTATTTACCAAAAGAATCAGCTAGTTTTATTACAAAAACAAACTGGTTACGTCTTCGTACCATATCCTTATCCTATACAATGCCTAAATCCTTATTAGCTAAAACTAAATTCATAAAAGGTTGTATGTTCACTTTGACTGGAAATAACCTTATTCTCATTACTAATTATGATGGTTTAGATCCTGAAGCTTCTGCTGCTGGATCTGGTGTTACCGGTTCTAGTTCTGTAGGTATGGATTACTGTGGCGTACCAGCTACAATGGGTATGTCTTTTGGTGTTAATCTAACCTTTTAATAATTGTTTCACATAAATAATAAGATTATGGTAAAAATAAAATATTTAATATTGGCAGTTGCAGCCCTTTTCTCGGCTACATCGTGTGATGATTATCTTAACATCAATACTGATCCAGATAATCCATCTAACACTATTGCCCCAGTAGAAACTCGATTACCTTGGATACAACATCACTATTTGTATGCACAGATGGCAGCAGGGTATAGAGCTTCATGTATTACACAGGAAACGACTTCTGTTTGGCGTACCACGCGTGATGGTAGTTCTGCACAATGGAGTGGTAGCTCTTCTATGTCTACTACACCTTATCAGTGGTGGTTTGTTGTTGCAGCTTGTAACTTCAAAGATTTGTATGAAAAAGCAGAAGAAGAGGGTGCATATCATTACATGGGAACAGTGAAAGCACTTCGTGCCGCTGGATTTATGTTAATGGCAGATTGGTATGGTGAAATGCCTTATACCGAAGCTTTAGGGTCTTCTGTTACTCCTAAATTTGATAGTGGAAAAACAATTTTCATGGGTTGTTTAGAGGAGATTGATGAAGCTATTGAACTCTTTAAGAAAACACAAGAAGCCGGTGCTACTCCACTTTCAAAAGGTGATAGCTGGAATGGTGGTGATACAGACAAATGGATCCGTATGTGTTATGGTTTAAAAGCTCGTTGGTTGAATAACCTTTCTAAGAAATCTGATTTGTATGATCCAGCTGCTATTTTAGACGCAGTAAGCAAAGGTCCACAAAATAATGACCAAAGTACAATAGTACACCATGTAGATAATGCAGAAGATAACGTAGGTGATATCATGTGGGGTGACCCATTGATGGCAAGTATTGTGTTTGACTGTTGTGGTATGTCGACTAATCGTCGTATAACAAAGTACTATACAGACTTATTAACTGATTTTGACGACCAAGCTATAGAAGATCCTCGTGCGGATAAATTAATTCCATTTGCACAAGTAGGTACAGACAAACATTGGATGCGTTCTCAAGGTGTTGATATGACATCTGGTATTCGTATTAATGATGCTGGTCCTTATCCAACAGCTTATAATGATGGTACTAGTACTATAACATTAACCGATGAGGCAGCAGGAATTACACGTGTAGTTAATCCAGGTGAGTGGTATTGTAATACTACTAATTCAGCTCGTTGGGGTGATTCTATCTACGTTTCTTTCCGTTCAGGTGCTATAGGTTATTATAACACAGTAGACGATCAATATCGTGCTAAAGATAATACGGTTATGGGATCGGGTACCTTCTATACACGTCCTGACGGACCTACTCATTTCCTTTGTTATCACGAGATGTGCTTCATAAAAGCTGAAGTCTTATTCAAGCAAGGAGATAAAGCAGGTGCATTTACAGCGTATAAGAATGGTGTGAAAGCACATATGGAATTAATGAATGAGAAATTAGCTGACTATGGTAGCAGTGATCCTTCTAAATCGGTTATGTTGCAATCAGATATTGACAATTATGTAAATACTGCTTTAGGAACTTCTGCCAATTTGACTTTAGGTAAGATCATGGAGCAAAAATATATTGCTTTATCCTTCATGCAGCAAAATTGGAACGATATGCGTCGTTACGATTATGGAGAACGCGACAATGCCTATCCTCATTTCTCTGTTCCTTATGAGTTTGCATTAAATCCTAATGCACAAAAAACAATGACAGGTGGAAAAGCTTGGGGTTCTTATCGTCGTATTCGTCAAAGTGAACACGAAATGAATTACAATGCATCTAGTCTAGATGCTTCTCATGCACATGCAAGAGATGAGAATATCTACGGTTATCCAGTTTGGTTTGATTGTGAGACAGATGCTCAATACGAAGAGACAAGAAAATAATTAGTCACTCTCTTATATATAAAAAGAGGAGTATGCCAAGTGGTATACTCCTCTTTTTTTATGACTTAGTTGAATCTGCGTACGCTCTATGCATCACCCATTTAACTCTTTGTAATTGTCTCTGTTGTAGCTGCATCACTCTATAGGAGGAACAGTAGCGCTTACTTTGCATAGTTGTGCACCGTTCTTTATCTGTACTGTTTTAAAACCTATTTTCTGCTAAATAGCTGACGTAGAGTAACCGTTTTATTATTGATTAATGGTTTTGCCCAAAAGCCAATAGAAGCGATATAGAGTGTGAAAACAGCAATAAACAACATCCCTGTGCGTAGATCTATCCAATCGGAAATACTACCTACCACTAATGGTCCAAAGGCACCACCAACCACACCAGAACAAAGGATACCAGCAAACGATGCGTGGTTAGAAGTTACCGAGTTGAGGGCCAGTGAAAAGATAATACCAAACATAGCCGACATAAAGAATGCTATAGCAGGCAAAGCATAGATTGCTATATTGGTGGGAGCATATAAACCAATTATCAATAGAGCAGTAGCCAAGAATCCGCAAGTACTTAGAATCTTCTTACTGTCGTATAAACGAAGCAAAACAAGACTAACCACACATCCTATAGTCAAGCTTCCCCAGAATCGGCTTACCACTGTAGCCCCAATCGTTTGTGGGTCTAGGCCGTGATATTTCTCTAAGAAAAGGCTGATAAAATTGCTAATACCCTGTTCGGTACTTGTATAGCAGAATATGCCTAAGAAAAAGAGCCATACATATTTGTTACCAAACAACTCCTTATATGAAGATTTAGAGTCATCTTTTTCTTCTACTTTTTGTTCTATCTTAGGGAATTTATTTAGTGCTATTACGCCAAGCATAACCAGGATAATCACGATAAACAAGATGTACATAGCCACCCATGGTAGATTTGGTGGGATAAGCGCATGTAATGTATCAAAAACAATATTTTGATTAGGCACATAGCTCTCCGCTTTTAAGTTCTGCGTTAGGTAGGTATAGACATGTGGACTGGTAGCCGATGCAAGGCCAAAGATTACAATTCCTAGACAAGCTACCACAGCATAATTCTCTTCGCCACCAACCACACGTTGTAGCGGGTTAATTACTGTTTGTAGTATAGTCATACCAATGCCTAATATGAAACAAGAAAAAAGCAATGTAGGGTACGAGGGGGTTAATGTAAAGGTTAAGATACCAATGAGTGGCAATCCAAATCCAAGTAATAACATTTTTTTTTCTCCCCATTTACCAACAAGTAGTCCAGCTGGGATACTCATAAAACCATAGGCCAAAAAAACAGAGGTAGGTATTAATCCTAGTAATGTGTTACTGTCTAGTTGAAAACCTTTTGCCACATCCGGAAGAATTGGTCCGATAATATTAGATAGGAAAGATAGTACAAACCATATCAACATGATGATGGAGAGTGTTTTGAATCTGTTTTTCATAGTTTTTTCGTTAAAAGATAGTATTCGTGTTTTTAAAAGTAAGCAAAGATACTTCTTTTTTTTATTGCGATTAAACCTTTTTCGCTATTTCTTGTCTTATATTCAATAGCGATTAAAAAGAGAACGAATTAAAGAGATAATAAATTAAGGTTGTATTTTAAAAATTAGAAAAGATGAAAAAGAATTTAATTGTAATGTTAGCTTTTGTGATGGTAGCCGGATTTTCAATGGCTCAAGGTACAGAGAATAAACGTGCGGGTCGTAAACATCCAGCAAAGATGGAGACACCAGAAGTAGTAGCTAAAAAAATGACCAGTAACATGGTTAAGAAGTTATCCCTTAATGATGCGCAAGAAAAGACATTGTTAAAGCTGAACACCGAATTTGCACAAGATCGTTTAGCTCAAAAGAAAGAGATGATGGAACTACGTGAAGCTCAACAAAAAAAGATGAAAGAAATTGCTGACAAACGCGAAGAGCAACTTAAAATGATCCTTACTCCTGAGCAATATAAAATGTATCAAGACAATAAGGCATCAAAGTCAAAAAAGAACAAAATGGGTAAGAGAGGCAAAATGGGTAAAAGAAATAACCCAAGACAACGCCCTATGCCAGGTGCAGGATTCTAAGAACGAATAGATATAGTTTTTTCTAAGGTTAAGTTTAATTGTGTAAGCTGTCTCAATATAAAAATTGAGACAGCTTTTTTTAATGTCGTTTATTCTAGTTCCACTACCGTAACGCCTGCACCACCAAACTGTATATGTTCATCTTGAAAATTAGCCACTCCAGCAATCGTGCCCAGATATTGACGGATCAAGCTGCGCAAGATACCCGTTCCAGTGCCATGAAGAATACGTACCCTCCCCATACTTAGGGAGATAGCATCGTCCATAAAATAGGTTACTGCCTGTATAGCTTCATCGCCTCTCATTCCCCTCACATCGATCTCCTGTTTAAACTGTAGACGTTTTTCCGACACCTGGTCTTGTGTTTGTATTGCAATCGAGCCCTTCTGTTTATACTCCGCTTCTTTTTGAGCTGTTAGCTGTAGATCTATAAGTTTGACTGTTGTTTTGATAACCCCAAAAATGACCACTGCTTTTTTGCCCTTCAACTCACTTACCTTACCTACGGTAGATTGCCCTTTCATTTTCACAAAACTGCCCACTGCAATACTCTCCTCCTTAGGTTTTATGGTAGTGGTGGGGGTAGCCACTTTCTGTTTGGCTTTTTTCTTTCGGTTCTGTTTCTCTTTGAGCTTCTCCATTTTGCTCGTAATTCGATTGTCCACTAATCGCTGGTCCACATCTTCTATCTCCTCTTTGAAAATTTCTAGCGATTTCCGAGCCGCACGTGTACGTTCTTTATCCGCCTGTGCCTCTTTAATGGTACGGATAGTTGCTTCTATCTTCGCATTTGAATTTTTTAGTAGATTTTCCGCTTCTTCTTTTGCCTTTCGGAGTATCTCTTTGCTCGATTTCTCCAGCTCCTTAATCTTCTGCTCATAGCGTACCGTTGTATCGCTCATCTGCTTCTCCTGCAGACGAATATTTTGTCGTTTCTTTTCCCAATAGCGTTTGTCTCGCACAATATCCTGTAGATATTTATCCGCATTCACATATTCGCTACCCACAATAGTAGAAGCATCTTGAATCACCTCCTCAGGTAGCCCAATCTTACGTGCAATTTCCACAGCAAAGGAGCTGCCTGGGTTTCCAATCTGTAGTTGAAATAGAGCTTGCATCAAATGTCTATCGTATAGCATCGCCCCATTTACAATACCCTCATGGTCATCCGCAAAATGTTTTAGATTCTGATAATGCGTTGTGATAACGCCAAATGTACCTCGATTGTTAAAACGTTTCAGTAGCGCTTCCGCAATAGCTCCACCAATCAGTGGTTCAGTACCTCCACCAAACTCATCAATTAGCAGTAGACTCTCCTTATCGCAATTCTTCACCATCACCTTCATATTGTTCAAGTGCGAGGAATAGGTACTCAGTTCATCCTCGATAGACTGTTCGTCGCCAATATCAATAAAGATACTAGAAAAGATGCCCGCTTTACTCTTCTCCTCTAGCGTAATAGGCAATCCACACTGCAACATATACTGCAATAGTCCCACCGTTTTTAAGCAGACCGATTTACCACCCGCATTTGGTCCAGAGATAATCAAGATTCGCTGCTGTTGATGCAGTTTTATGTCGAGAGGAACCGTTTTCTTATTATGTTTGAGTAGTGATAAGTGGAGTAGTGGATGAATAGCCCCCTCCCATTGGATGAGCTGTTCCTTTTCTAAAGCCGGTTTGATAGCCCCTAAGCGGATGCTTAACAGTGCCTTTGAACGTATAAAATCGATGTGCCCTAGAAATTGATAGGAGTACATCAAATCATTTACATGTGGTCGAAGCTCCGCAGTAAAAAGCGTCAAGATCCGGATCACCTCTCTTCGTTCTTCCCCCTCTAGTTCCCGGATTCGGTTATTTGCCTCCACCACGCTAGCTGGTTCAATAAACACTGTTTTTCCACTAGCCGATTCATCGTGTACAATACCCTTAATCTTCCGTTTCAAAGCCGGCATCACAGGAATCACCAGTCGTCCATCCCTCATAGTTGGTGCAGCATCCTTCTCTATATATCCTTCCGATTGTGCCTGTTTAAGAATCGAATTCAGCGTACGCGAGATGCTTCCTGCAGTTGCGGCCAGTTCTTTTCGGATACGAGCTAGTTCCACAGAAGCTCTATCCTTAAGTTTCCCGTACGGATTAATCATCTGGTGGATACGTATGATCAATTGTGGATAGCTCATCACATCTCCTGCTAGTGCCCTTAGGTGCGGGTAGCGAGGTTGTTCCTCCTCGTCGCAACTACCAAGAAAGCGTGTTATTGCATTTATTGTTTCCAAAGAGCGGAGTAGATCAAATAGATCTTTTTCATCCAGATACATCCCTTCTACTCTGATTCGGTGTAGTGAAGCCCGTAGATCAAAGAAATAATTCGCCGGAAAATCCTCCTCCTCCTCTTGGTCGATGCGAATATACTCGCATACCTCATCCAGTTCTCGATTGATAGTATCAAAACTAGTAGAGTAGCTCATCTTATCCACATATTCCTCGCCAAGAGCGCTTAAGCATTTTTCCTTTAGTAGTTGTCTGATTTCGTCAAAGCCAATTTTTTGTTCGAAATTTGTAGGGTATATCATTTTCTTTATATCAATAGTGATGCGTTGCAAAAGTACTATATTTTTCTTGTTTTTCTGCTTTTCGCAGCATTGAAACTCTGTAAACACCCTTTTCTGCCCCTAAAAACGCACTTTTTTGCATATTTATTGCCAAATAGTTTGCAAATATAAAAAAGAACCCTATCTTTGCATCGCTTTCTAAAAATAGAAGGCCTGTTCACTGGAGAGGTGGCAGAGTGATCGAATGCGGCGGTCTTGAAAACCGTTGAACGGCAACGTTCCGGGGGTTTGAATCCCTCCCTCTCCGCCAGCAAAGTGTAAATCAGCAGTTATTGCGATTTACACTTTTTTTATG
>JAQWAN010000267.1 GCA_028707655.1 Bacteroidaceae bacterium | reverse complement strand
ACGCTGCCTGGTAGCATTGTGAAAGAAGCTGGACTAAGGCATGTGACGCTGCACAATGTTACCGTAGGGGATGATTGCTGTATCGAGAATATCCAAAACTATATTGCTAATTACGAGATTGGAGACCATTCCTATATAGTGAATGTAAATGCTATTTTTGTTGATGGCGTTTCCAAATTTGGTAATGATGTTACTGTTACGGTCTTAAACGAAACAGGTGGTAGAGAGGTCTGGATTAGTGATAAGCTATCTGCTCATCAGGCTTATATCATGGCGCTTTATCGACATCGCCCTGAACTAATTGCAAAGCTACGCGCTATTACGGCGTTTTATGCCAATAAACATGCTTCCGCTGTTGGAACTATTGGACAGCATGCTTTTATTACTAATACGGGGTCTATTCGGTCGGTTCGTATTGGCGATCATTGCCGCATAGAGGGGGCATGCCGATTATGTAATGGTAGTATCAATAGTAAGGTGGAGGCTCCTATCCGTGTTGGACATGGTGTGATTTGCGACGACTTTATTCTCTCTTCTGGCTCTAGTGTGCTAGATGGTAGTATGCTGTCTCGTTGTTTTGTTGGGCAATCGTGCCAACTAGGTCATAATTATTCGGCCTCTGACTCTCTTTTCTTTAGTAACTGTCAGGGGGAGAATGGCGAGGCTTGTGCCATCTTTGCTGGTCCTTATACGGTGACACATCATAAATCGACATTGTTAATAGCGGGTATGTTTTCTTTTATGAATGCTGGCTCGGGTTCTAATCAAAGTAACCATATGTATAAACTAGGACCTATCCATCAGGGCCTGTTAGAGAGAGGTGCAAAGACGACTTCCGATTCCTATATCTTGTGGCCGGCACGCATTGGTGCTTTCTCACTTGTGATGGGCAGACATGTGAATCATGCGGATACTACAAATATGCCCTTCTCTTATTTGATTGAGCAGAAAAATACGACATATTTAGTACCTGGGGTTAATTTACGTAGTGTGGGAACCATTCGTGATGCGCAGAAATGGCCTAAAAGGGATAAACGAACCGATCCTAATGTTTTGGATTTTATCAATTATAATCTGCTGAGCCCCTATACTGTTCAGAAAATGATGAAAGGACAGGAAATTTTAATTAATCTGCGACGTATCTCTGGTGAGGTGTCGGATACCTATTCTTATCAATGCGCCAAAATAAAAAGTAGTTCTTTATTAAAGGGGATTGAGCTCTATGGAATTGCTATTCATAAATTCTTTGGGAATTCGATTATTAAACGGTTAGAAAAATGTGCTTGCCACACAGACGAAGAGGTGCGCCGTTGTTTGTTGCCATCTACAGATATTGGAACAGGAGAGTGGTTGGATATTGCTGGTCTACTAGCTCCAAAGAGTGAGATAAATCAACTAATAACTGCTATTGAAAGGGGAATTATTACTCGTTTAAAGGATATCAACACGGAGTTGTCTTATATGCATAGACAGTATTATGAGTATGAGTGGGCTTGGGTGTACCAACAGTTGGAAACCGTTTTTGGTGTTCATCCTGCCACAATCACTAAAAAGGAGCTGATTGCTATTGTGCATCAGTGGCAAGAATCGGTGATTGGATTAGATAAGATGGTGTATGAGGATGCTAAAAAAGAGTTTTCGCTTTCCTCTAGAACTAGTTTTGGTGTGGATGGCTCTAAACAGGAGAAACAGGAGGATTTTGAACAAGTGAGAGGGGATTTTGATAGTAACCCATTTGTACAAGCTGTCTTGAAACATATTGATGTGAAAAGAGCATTGGGCGATGAGTTAATCGCTCGTTTAAAGAAAAATTAAATTTCTATAGTGAGTTTTAATAGCTGCTTAGTCTGCCATTTTATCGTTTCGTATGGCCGTTTTTACGATATAATTCGTAACTTTGCACTACCGATTAATATGTTTTATTCAATTAAAAAATAAGTTATGGCTGCACCTGAGTTTAAGTATCAGGCTCTATTTCCATTAGGAAAAGATGAGACGGAGTATTATTTGCTTACCAAAGATTATGTTTCTGTAAGCGAGTTCGAAGGACATCAAATTTTAAAAGTAGAAAAAGAGGGATTAAGTCACTTAGCAAATGCTGCTTTTCGTGATGTCTCTTTTTTACTTAGACGCTCACACAATGAGCAAGTAGCTAAGATATTAGCCGATCCTGAGGCAACGGATAACGATAAATTTGTTGCTATTACTTTCTTGCGCAATGCAGAAGTAGCGAGCAAAGGTCAGTTACCCTTGTGCCAAGATACAGGTACTGCTATTATTCATGGCGAGAAGGGACAACAAGTTTGGACCGGTTATTGCGACGAGGAGGAACTCTCTAAGGGCGTTTATAAAACCTATACAGAAGAAAACCTTCGTTATTCTCAAAATGCTCCACTAACCATGTACGATGAGGTAAATACAAAATGTAACTTACCTGCTCAAATAGATATTGAAGCAACTGAGGGTGCAGAATATAAATTCTTATTTGTTACAAAGGGTGGTGGCTCTGCCAATAAAACCTATTTGTATCAAGAAACAAAAGCTTTGCTTAACCCGGATACCTTGATCCCTTTTCTCGTTGAGAAAATGAAATCATTGGGTACTGCAGCTTGTCCTCCTTATCACATTGCATTTGTTATTGGAGGTACATCAGCAGAGAAGAATTTATTAACCGTAAAACTAGCATCTACGCATTATTATGATGCACTACCAACCTCTGGTAATGAGGGTGGAC
>JAQWAN010000040.1 GCA_028707655.1 Bacteroidaceae bacterium | reverse complement strand
AACAAAGAGTAGGGGAATCAAAAAGAGTACTCTACGAGAAAGGGTTACAATCACGCTATAGACCGGTTTTCCAATGGTAGAATAGAAATTGCCACATACCGGCTGAAAGACATTGGTAAATATCATAAACATAAAGATGCGGAAATAATGTATAGCAAAGGTGTAATAGGCTTCGGTACCTCCGCCAAAGAAGCTGATGAGCGTATGAGGGAAAAATTGAAAACTAAGAAAGGCTACCCCACCAATCACACCAACGGCTAGGATAACACGTTTAAGGGTGGCCAACACACGGTCGTAGCAAGCGGCACCATAGTTATATCCAATGATGGGCTGTGCACCATTAACAAACCCTAGTGCTATCGACATAAAGATAAACTCCCATTTACCAATGATACCTGCCACAGCCAAGGGGATATCTGCACCATAGGCTGACCGAGAGCCATAATAGACCAATGCATTGTTAAGGGTTACTTGCACAAGCATCATCGAGAGATTGGAGATGAAGGGAGTAATGCCTAAGGCAAACATCTTTTTAACGATAAACCAGCGCAGCACAAAATAAACACGGCGCAAGCGGAGCGATTGAAAGGAGTGTTTAAAATAATAAAGGGCAAAAAGGGTTGCTAAGGCTTGTCCCATTATGGTGGCCCAAGCGGCACCTGCAATGCCCATGTCGAGCACAAAAATAAAGATAGGATCGAGTATGGTGTTTAAAATGGCACCACTCAAGAGGGTAAGCATGGAGTAACGCGGACTGGCATCGGCACGGATAAGGTAGCTACAACCAAACTGCAGCATATAAAAGGGGATACCAAGACTAGTGATGCGGAGATAGGTAAGGGCGTAGGGCAACACGTTGGGTGTAGCACCAAAGGCTAAAGCAATAGGCTTCAAAAAGAGTTGTACCAACACCAGAATAACTAGACTCATCAAGAGGAGTAAGCTCAACCCATTACCAATGGTAAAGCCGGCTTTTCGTAGTTCGTTTTTACCTAAGAAGAGACTAAAATTGGCTGTGGCACCAATCCCCACTAATAGGGCAAGTGCCGTACAGATGGTGACCAGTGGAAAGGCTACATTGGTGGCTGCATTGCCCAACACACCTACACCATGACCAATAAAAATCTGGTCTACAATATTATAAAGGGCTCCCACTAAACCTGCTAAGATAGCGGGCAGGGCAAACTGAAACAAGAGCGGACCAATAGGAGCGGTCTGCAATCGCTGACGTGCTGTGAGAGGTATCGTTTTTATTTTCAAATTCTACAAGTAAATCTATTATACAAAGAAGGGCAACTATATAGTTGCCCTTATCTCTATTCGTTTAAGAAAATAGAGTACTACTCTACTTCTCCTATTGAGTTGCCATATTCCATTTCTCCTTGTACCACAAAAAGAATATCTTCTGGATCAAAATCGCCTATCTTATCGTGTTTAGCCTCTTTTACCACATATGCTACAATAGCATCTTGGTCTATTGTTACATAGCCATCCTTATCGGGTGACTGCTCTAGACAACCACTCGTGGTGTAATAGTCTGCTATAACATCCAAGAAATAATAGAATTCATCATCTGTGAATTTTCCTTTTAAATCTTGTGGCAGGTAATTTTTGATAAACTCAATTGTTTTCTCGTCATCTGCATCCTGCAATAAAAAATCGTCGTCTAAACTCATACCGTACTCTATTAGGGGTATATACTGGAAATATTACAATAAAGCATCCATTTTGGCAGCTATCGTTTTTTTGTCGGTAGCGCCAACTTGTTTATCTACTACTACACCTTCTTTAAAGAACAAAAGGGTAGGAATATTACGAATACCCAACTCAGAAGCTACCTCATCAGCATCTTCTACATTGCATTTGGCAACACAGATTTTACCTGCATAATCATCTGACAATTCGTCTACTAGAGGGCCTATCTTTTTACAAGGTCCACACCATTCAGCCCAAAAGTCTACTACTAATAACTGATTAGCTGATAATAACTCTTTGAAATTCTCATTTGTAACTGTCGTAACCATAAGTCAATTTATTTAATAGGTTGTATCATTTGCGACTACAAACTTACATAAAAACTTTTATATTCTGTCTAACTAAAGCAAAAAACAAAGAAAAGTAATTAGGTGGAAAACACTTAATCCTCTTCAGCAAACATTGGATCCCAAGCTGGTAGGCGAATAGGTTTCTGCTTCAAAATTTTAGCAACTTTTTTAGTGATGTATTTTTTTTGCACAACTAAACGAAACAGGTATTCATTAAACCACTGGTCGGTAAGGATAAGATGTCCATCGTGAGGACCTGCGCCCCAGCTATTCTCTACCATCCACTTGGTTGTTTTACCATCTTTAGCAATATCTACGGCCATCAAAGTCATGGCATGAGAGGAACCACTAGCAAAAGTAGCAATACGCTCTTTCTTGTCCATACCAAAGGTGGTATTCATCAAAGAGGAATAATCAAAATTGCCTAGGTCTAATGTGCCATCTTCTCGTTGAAAAGATTTACCAACATCACAAGAGAGATACATCATGGTGCTATCTTTAATAGAAGCAATGGCCATCTCTTTGATCTCTTCGATAGGTAGATTAACATAGGTCCAGTTGTGTCCGTCGTACACATGGCGGTCATAATCAATCTCGTAAAGCTTATTATAGGCACGTGTTGGGTCGTTCATCAACATCACATAGTTCTGTTGTAAATCGTCATGGATATATTTCTTATAAAAAGAAAGGGGCGTATAGGTTTCCGTACTTACGGGTTTACCACTAGCATCTTTCTGTGTCCAAGTAAATTCCGTAGGAGGCTCTCCAAAGCCAAGAACAAGCATTCTATAAATAGTAGAAAGCATGGTTGTTTTTTGTGCTAATAGCTCTGACATAGCTGCCCCCTTTTGTGCCATTTGGCGTAGGTCTAATGCATTTTCTTTTAATTTCAAAGCGATAAGACGAGCAATACGAGAGGTATTTTTAGTGCTATAGGTTTCGCGCATCACATCGGCTGGCACAATACCATATTTACTTAATAGGTCGGATACACCTGTAAACTGTCCACCATCGCTAAGTGGATGTTTAAACAACCATTCCACCATTTTATCGTCCATTGGTTTCTCACGGGTATCAATAATGCCTTGCAAAAAGAGATTCGATTTCTCTAACTGATCAAAGAAAAAGGGATAAGTTTGTGAGAACTGAAAGTCGCCCATATTAAAACGAGCTATAGCTTGCGCTCTAAACACATTGAGTCCGGTAAACAACCAGCATCTACCAGAAGAGTATTGATTAGTAAGACCTTTAGAGTTGACACGATTAGAGAAGTTATCGTCTAAGGTAGCACGATTATCTCTTACTGTGGCCAACGTACGTATGTCAACATTGCGAATGGCATTGCCTATAGCTATATCACTAGTGGTACCTTTGTACCCTTTTTTAATGGTTTGCAACATTTTGGGGCTAATGCCACCAGTTGTTGGGTTGGTGGGCAACTGTGCTTGTGCTTGCAAACAGAAGGCACAGAAAACAGTAGCCAGAACTTGATATTTTCTTCTCATAATTGAATAATGTATGGGGTGAATAATTAATTAATTTTATACTGTATAGCATGTCGGTGCAAATAATCTAGAAGCTCTTTTTGTAGAGCTATCTTAGGTGCACGAGAAACAAGATGAACAGACATCTCACCATCTGTTATTTGAAACTCTAGGTTTACATTTCCGCTACCCTCTTTCTGTATAATACACTCTAAATCGAGTACAAATTGATCGTCAAGATCGGTCAGAGGGATAAAGAGCGTGATTTTGCTAATATGTTTCTCTTTTGCTTCAGAAAGGAGCTCTATTTGATTGACCTTAATCTCAAACTCCTCTTGGTTCCATCGCTTGGGTTGACACCTAGCACGGATAAAGAGAAACATACCCTCGGAAAGGAAGTTACGATAGGTGGTAAAATCGGTACCCCAAAAAGGGATTTCTACCGAACCGGTAAAATCTTCAAAGCGCATGATAGCATAGGGATTTCCTTTTTTGCTCGTACCCTCTCGCACACCAGAAACGATGCCACCCATGATTAAATCGGTGTTGGCTAGCGCCTCTAAATCGCCTAACTGAGACATCTTGGTATGGCAGATCTCATTTAGTACAATGGCATAATCGTCTAATGGATGGGCCGACAGATAGATACCAATGAGTTCTTTTTCTTTATTCAGTAGTTCCAAAGAGCTCCAAGGCACCGTTTCGGGGATGGGAGGCTGGGCTATCTCTACCGCATTCATACCACCAAAAAGAGAATTAGAGAGCTCTTGTTGGTCGAGTTGAAACTTATTACCATATTTTATTAATACCTCTACAAAAGAATCTCCTTTTCCATTTTTCTCAAAAAAAGATTCGCGTTTCACTTCGGGGAAACTATCAAATCCGCCAGACAGGGCTAAGTTTTCAATATTTTTACGGTTGCATGCACTCAGATTTACTCGTTCTACAAAATTAAAAATGGATTGGTAGGGTCCATTTTTCCGTTCTTCAATAATGGATTGTACCGCATTTTCTCCAACGCCCTTTACAGCTACCATACCAAAGCGTATGTCACCAGCTTTATTGACGGTAAATTTGAGATTACTCTCGTTCACATCGGGAGGAAGTACCTTGATGCCCATCGATTTGCACTCGCCCATCAGCTTGGTTATCTCATCTATGTTCGAGAGATTTCGGCTCATCACTGCCGCCATATACTGTGAGGGGTAGTTGGCTTTTAGATAGGCTGTTTGGTAAGCTATCCAGGAGTAACAGGTGGCGTGCGACTTATTAAAGGCGTACGAAGCAAATTTCTCCCAGTCTTTCCAAATCTTATCTAAAGCAGCAGGGTCGTGTCCATTCTTCTTACCGCCTGCAATAAATTTAGGTTTTAAGTGGTCTAGTTTATCGCGTAATTTCTTACCCATGGCTTTTCGAAGTGTATCCGATTCACCACGCGTAAAATTGGCTATTAAACGCGATAGAAGCATCACTTGCTCTTGATAAACCGTAATACCATAGGTGTCTTTTAGATATTTCTCCATGATGGGAATATCATAGACGATGGGCTTACGACCATGTTTACGGTCAATAAAATCGGGGATATTATCCATTGGACCCGGACGATAAAGCGCATTCATGGCGATAAGGTCTTCGAAAGTGGTAGGTACAAGTTCGCGAAGATATTTCTGCATACCAGCCGACTCAAATTGGAAGGTACCAACCGTACGCCCCTCACTATATAGTTTGTAGGTAGCAGGGTCATCTAAAGGGATGGTATCTACATCAACTTTCTCATCAAGGCTCAAACGAATATTCTCTACCGCCTCTTTGATGATAGAGAGTGTTTTGAGCCCAAGAAAGTCCATCTTGATTAATCCTGTATCTTCAATAACGGAGCCTTCGTACTGGGTTACTAACATACGCTCCCCGGTCTCTTTATCAACGGCCGTACTAACTGGCACCCAATCGGTGATATCATCTCGACAGATGATGGTTCCACAAGCATGTACACCTACACCACGCACATTGCCCTCGAGCATACGTGCATATTTGATGGTCTCCTTGATGAGTGGGTTGCTAGACACCTCTGCAGCCTGCAACTCGGGCACATAGGCTATCGCATTGGAGAGATTAACTTTCTTATCGGGAATCTTATCGGGCACTAGTTTGGCCAATCGGTCGGACTCAGATAGTGGTAACCGCTCCACACGCGCTACATCTTTTATCGAAGATTTAGTTGCCATGGTGGAATAGGTGATAATATGTGCCACTTTTTCTGCTCCATATTTCTCCGTTACCCAGCGCAAGACCTGTCCTCTACCGTCGTCATCAAAATCGACATCGATATCGGGTAAAGAGATACGGTCGGGATTTAAGAAACGCTCAAATAGTAAATCGTATTTTATAGGGTCTATCTTGGTAATCTCTAGACAATAGGCTACGGCTGAACCAGCTGCCGACCCACGACCTGGACCAATAGATACACCCATCCGTCGACCAGCTGCTATAAAATCTTGTACAATCAAGAAATAACCAGGGAAACCCATTGTTTTCATGATGTGCAACTCAAAGATTAGTCGCTCTTTTACCTCCTCATCAATGGGGTCGCTATACCATTTCTTGGCACCATCAAAGGTGATTTTCTTTAGATAGTCGGCCTCGAGTTTGATACGATATAACTTATCGTATCCACCTAAGGCTTTAATTTTTTTCTCACCCTCTGCTCTACTTACCACAACATTTCCCTTCTCATCTTGTGTAAATTCATCGAAGAGTTGTTCGGTTGTAATTTTCTTGCGATACTCCTCTTCTGTTCCAAAACTTTTGGGAATATCAAAGGTAGGCATAATAGGGGCATGGTCAATAGAATAGTATTCTACTTTTTCGAAAATCTCCATGGTAGTGGAGAGTGCCTCTGGAAGATCGGAAAAGATGGCATTCATCTCCGCCTTGCTCTTTAGCCACTCTTGCTTAGAGTAAAGCATACGCTTTGGATCGTCCAAATCTTTTCCGGTACTCAAACAGATTAAGCGGTCGTGTGCCTCGGCGTTCTCCTCATCTACAAAATGTACATCGTTCGTACAAATCACTTTTACATTGTGCTTCTTCGCTAAGATAAGCATCTGCGCATTGGCCTCTTGTTGCAATGGATAGGCTTCATGATTGGCACGGGGAACAGTAGCTTTATGTCGCTGAAGCTCCAAATAGTAATCGGCTCCAAAGATTTTCTTAAACCAACAGACCGCTTCTTCGGCTTCGTCAATACGACCTTTCAATATTTTATTGGGTACCTCACCGGCAATACAAGCGGAAGAGATAATCAATCCTTCGTGATACTTCTCTAGTTCACTTCGGTCGGTACGAGGGCGGCTGTAGAAGCCATCTACCCAAGCATGAGAGACCAATTTTATAAGATTATGATAGCCTTTTTCGTTCTTTGCTAATACAATTAAATGGTGACCACCTTGGTCGGGCTTTCCCTCGCGGTCTTTCATGGTCCGACGCGCTACATACATTTCGCAACCAAAGATAGGCTTGAACAGCTTTTTTTGTTGTACCTCTAGTTCTGCTTGACAGGTGGCTAACTCAACCGATTTATCTTGACCTGCTTCAACGGCTGTTGTTAGAGCGGCTAAACGGTTTTTTAACTCCTTGATGGCGGTATTGGTACCACTATTTTTCTTTTTTACATAATTAAAAAAAGATTTTATAGCGAACATATTGCCATGGTCCGTGATGGCTATACCGCGCATACCATCTGCCATTGCTTTATCAACTAACCTAGGTATACTTGCTTGACCATCTAATATAGAAAACTGTGAATGGACATGTAGGTGTATAAAATCTTGCATTATGTGGTTCTTTTCTTCTGATTCGTAAACATGGGTCTAAAGATAGTTCTCTTTGCCCGAAGAAACAAAGCTGAAATGAGAAAAATAGGGAAACATAATTTGTTTTTATGTTTAATCAGTAAAAAATTAATTACGTTCGCATTTATTTGCAAATTGAAAATAATAGAACTATTTTTGTACTTTAAAATAATCAGATTAAACTTATGGCCCCTATAAAAAAACTAAAAAAAACACGTTTACATTATGAAGGCACTCACATGTTAGTGGGCGGTTTTATGATCTTTCTTGCCTTAAACGCATTCCTATTCTGGGCTTTTAGCACTAAAATTCCTTTTATTATTTCTTCTGTTTTATGCTTGGGCATCTATTTAGCTCTGGTTAACTTTTTCCGATGTCCTGTTCGTACCTTTACGGGGGATAAAGAGGGCGTTATTGTTGCACCCGCAGATGGTAAAGTGGTAGTAGTAGAAGAGGTAGACGAACAAGAATATTTTCATGAAAAGAAGATGATGATCTCCATTTTTATGAGCGTCTTAAATGTACACGCAAACTGGTTTCCAATGGAGGGCGTGGTTACACATGTATCCCATCAAAATGGCAACTATGCAAAGGCTTATTTGCCAAAAGCAAGTACAGAAAACGAACGTTCTACCGTCGTTATAAAATCGCCAAAAGGGGTCAAAGTATTGGTACGCCAAGTGGCAGGTGCCATGGCACGTCGTGTAGTGACATATGCCAAAGTTGGACAAGAATGTCATATCGATGAACATTTAGGCTTTATTAAGTTTGGTTCTCGAGTGGACATCTATTTGCCTATTGGCACAGAGGTGCTCGTCTCTTTAGGCGATTTAACCACAGCCGACCAAACAGTCATTGCAAAACTAAAATAAATAAGATGAACTTCTCGATAAAAAAATATATTCCCAACACCATCACTTGTATGAATCTGGTTTCTGGGTGTATTGCATGTGTCATGGCCTTTCGGTTCCAATATGAATATGCTATCTTTTTTGTAGTTCTTGGAGCGGTATTCGACTTTTTTGATGGGATGAGTGCTCGCCTGCTGAAGAGCTATTCGCCTATGGGAAAGGAACTAGACTCCCTAGCAGATGACATAAGCTTTGGAGCAGCGCCTGCTTTTATCGTTTTCTCCCTATTCCAAGAGGTACAATACCCAGCGTTTTTAATGGGTCTAAAAGAGTATATCCCCTACACGGCTTTTCTAATTGCCGCTTTTTCTGCTTTACGATTAGCTAAATTCAACATAGACGAAAGACAAACAAGCTCCTTTATAGGACTACCTACTCCAGCTAATGCCCTTTTTTGGAGCTCACTAGCGGTAGGTGCTCATTCGTTTTTAACAAGCAGCTGCTTTAATGCTGTTTATCTCTTTATCATGGTAATTATCTCTTCTCTTTTACTAGTAGCAGAGATTCCTATGTTTGCCTTGAAATTTAAAAACCTAACTTGGAAAGAAAACAAAATACGTTTTCTGTTCTTGATTAGTGCACTTGTTTTTCTGCTAGTATTAAAAGTAAGCGGATTGGCTGCCATCATTGTTTGGTATATTATTCTTTCTCTTTTAACACAGAAAAAGAAAGGATAGTTATTTTGGCATGATTCTTGTTCATTCATAATAAAACAATTAATCCTCACTTTATGTTTAAAGGACTATTTTTATTACTTATCGTATTTCTCGTTTTTGTTTTTGGTATCTTTTTATCAATTGCAGGTACTATTGCCCGATTGTTTTTCAAAACAAAACAATCTTTTAAGGGAACATACACACAACAAGGCAATGCAAAGCAGGGCCCTCAATATACGCAACACAACAGCTCAAAAAATACTTCAAGAAGACAAGCTCCTACAAATACAAGTGGAGAGGAGTTTGCACACACACATGTTATTGAAGAAAATGAGGGGGAATATGTTGACTTTGAGGAGATAAAAGAGTGAGATAAAAGAGTTATCTACGTGCCTGAAAGAACGATTTCATCAATAGAGTGGCTTCCTCTGCCAACAAATGAGACACAACCTCTGTTTTAGGATGTAGAGCTTGACTAGCATAGCGCTGATACCCTCTCTTCTCGTCGGAGGCTCCAAAAACTAAACGGCCAACTTGCGCCCAAGCAATGGCACCGGCACACATCACACATGGCTCTACGGTGACATAAAGCGTACATGCATTTAGATATTTCCCTCCTAAGGCTTCTGCAGCAGCAGTTATGGCTTGCATCTCGGCATGAGCCGTTACGTCGTGCAACATCTCGGTTAGGTTATGTGCACGCGCTATAATCTGCTCTTTACACACTACAACAGCACCCACTGGCACCTCGCCTTGCGCATACGCTTTTCTGGCTTCTTGCAAGGCCTGTTTCATAAAATAGGTGTCATCTAACATTATCGACGCATTTCGTGTTCACTAAAAAGAGTGGGATAATCCTCTTCCATATTCTTACAGACAAATTCTAATATCGTTTCTCGAAACCATCGCGACTTGTTTGAAATCTTATAATGATCTAAATAACGGTCAATGACTCTATTCTCCTCCTCACTAACCAAACAGACGATACGCGACTTCCGTTTCTCCTCTTTACTAGATACTTTATCTCTACTTTTTGTTGTTTTTCTCATTCTGCTGCAAAATTAATTCACGTTTTGCTATTTACAAGCAATATATTCATTATTTTTGTAAAAACAGCTTATGGCAGCACATAATATTTTTGGAAAGCAAGGAGAAGAGATAGCTGCTGCATATCTTTTAGCCCATCACTATACCATTCGAGATCGGAATTGGAGACACCGACGAAGAGAACTGGACATTATAGCAGAAACTGCCGACGAGATTATTATAGTGGAGGTTAAGAGCAGAAAGGATTGTGCATATGCACGTCCAGAAGAGGCGGTAGACAACCGGAAGATACGGCATATTGTGGGAGCAACAAGTGCTTATCTTCTAAAATACAAAATAGACAAACCCGTTCGATTTGATATTATTTGTATCGTAGGCTCCATAGAGAATCCTACCATTGAACATATTAAAGAGGCCTTTCATCCACCAATTTGGTAACACTACTAATGGTTCACAATAAAAGTTTTGGTTATGAATGTTGAAGATATAAGAAGCTATTGTTTAGCTAAAAAGGGTACCACAGAATGTATGCCTTTTGATGATAATTGTTTAGTGTTTAAGGTTATGAACAAGATGTTTGCACTCGTAACACTCTCCAACGACAAACATCTTTGCCTGAAATGTGACCCAGATTATGCACTAGACCTCAGGGAGGAGTATAGCTGTATTGAAGGAGCTTATCATTTCAATAAAAAATATTGGAACCAAATCCTACTAAAAGGAGAAATTAGTGACGCACTTGTGCAACAGCTAATTGATCATTCCTTAGAAGAAACCCTCAAGAAAATGACGAAAAAGGAACAAAAAGAATATGAAGGATTATAGTACACCTATTGGCATTCGACGCCATATTCACCTAACAGAAACCGTCTCTACCAATCTATTTATTCAAGAGAACAGGGAAAAGCTCGCACTAAAAGATGGCACAGTGGTATCTACGGACTATCAAGTTGCGGGTAGAGGACAACGGGGTAATAGCTGGGAAGCAACATCGGGTGAGAATTTACTCTTTAGCATTCTACTGGAGCCCTCTTTCCTAGCTGCAAAGGAGCAATTTTATATCTCAAAACTTATTGCCGTTTCTATTCAAGAGGTGCTAAGCCACTATCTACAGGGGGTTACCATAAAATGGCCCAACGACATCTATTGGAACCAACAAAAAATAGCGGGCATATTAATTGAACATGAGCTAGAGGGCACACAGCTCACAAGTAGTATTATTGGGGTTGGATTAAATGTAAACCAAACAGCCTTTCATAGTGGTGCACCCAACCCTGTGTCACTAAGACAAATCATAGGAAAAAAAATGGCTAGAAGAACACTACTGACCCGCATATTACAACAGGTAGTAACAAATTATAATGAACTAAAACG